>CAMWQF010000004.1 GCA_947176285.1 uncultured Porphyromonadaceae bacterium | reverse complement strand
CCCCTAGACCCCTAGACACCTCGACCCCCTGAAACCTCGAAACCTAGACACCTCGATCCCCTGACCCCTCGAAACCTCGAAACCTCGAAACCTAATAACCAATTCTAAATTCTCAATTATTATGGTCTTAACATTAACAATCGATATCCAAGAACTCGTATACGATATCCAGAACAAGACGTATCTGACAGGACGTAGCCGTGGCGACGGCAAAAACTATCGGCAGGTGGCTCTCATGCAAGCCAACAACGATGACGAAAACCTCAACCAGATCATGCGAAGCATCGGCAATGCTTTGGCAAAGGTGAAGTCGGAACTTTCGGAATCACTTAAAAGCACATTGAAGGAGGTGGACAATACACTCAACGTAGATATGAAGTCTTTGCCTTTGACTCTACATATGCCCGACAACTTCAACAATGCTGCAGCCGACTCAATAATTGCGGCGATCCACCAGTTTATCGTGGCTTACGTCACTTCCGAGTGGTTTATGATTACAAACAAGGCAGATACCGAGGATTATAAGCGTGTTGCAGAAACAAGCCTCGAGATGCTTCGCGAATCGCTCTGCAAGCGCAGCAAACCCTCTCGCACTATTGCCAGGGAATAATATGATAAGAATTCGATCGGAAGAAGTAATAGCGGATTTGAGGAGTGCGGCTTGGCTGGAATCGGAACTGCATCCCGAACTCGACCGACACCGCCGACATGAAATGGCTGACATTTGCGAAGAAGACAATATTGAGCGTGTGTGGCGAGTGCTCGGAATTGCCGCCTCTCAAGTCAGGCTATCCCTGCAGAAGATTCTTTGCCCGCAGAAACCATTTTCACCCGAGAATGACCTCGAACAGCCCGAATCTTGGGAATTCAATTTCAAATTCCCATTGCAAAAGTCTACTCTTTCCTTTATTAAGGAAAAAATCCATGAGTATTTCGTAGCACTCGTAATGTCAGAGAGATGCGCGGTGATCATATCAAAAGCAGCGGGGACATGGAAAGAACGTGCTGATGCTTCCTTGGCGGCATTAAACACATTGGCTACTACATGGCATCCACCACGCAGCCACGTAAGACGCCCGCTTTGGCCATTGTAATCAAAGCACTGCCCAAATTAGGCAGTGCTTTTACATTATTTAACAATATTTATTTTATATATGCGTTGCTTTGTTATAATTTTGCATTCACAATAATCAATACGCATTGCATATGAAAAGAAAAGGAAACAAGAGTGACTTTACAGCAGAACGAGATGCAGAATTAAGGGCTGCATTTTTCAATCAGGGCGTATACTCCACTTGCGACGAAGTTATGAAAAAGACGGTCAAGACTCCGGCATCGCGCTTTTGGGTGGATCCGGACAGGGCAAGAGACATAATGTCTCGCATTGAAAAAGATCCGGAATCCATCTCATCGATGAAGCCGGAACGGCAACGGATGTATATGGCATTGTATAAGAGATATGAACAGTTGCGTAGGCAATATCCTTCAGACCCGAAGATCAAATCCGCCTCTATGGCGGTGTTTTCCGCTGCCCCGGAATTCTTCCTTTCCCCGGCCACCGCCCGCTCCATTATCTATAATTCATAATGCACAATTATCAATTCTCAATTAAATAATAATTCTCAATTCTCAATTAAATAATAATTCTCAATTCTCAATTCAAAATTCTCAATTATTCTATGATTATCCCCTTGATAGAAAAAGATAGCAAAGCCAGCGACTTCACTTGTCGCGACGGCGAGATTGACTTTATCAGTCACGGAGGAAAGATTTTCTCAGACCTGCCTAATGTCTCCGGTTCTGACGATTCAGACATGCCGGATTATAATTCATATGGCTTGGAAGCCTTATGCTCCCTGATTCCGACAAGCACTTATCCCACTGCCACATTGCGCATTGCATTGCAAAGCGGGGAAAAGGAGAAAGCCCGATTGATGATGACGGGAGAAATCATGCGAGTCGATCCTGCTACTGCAGAAAGATTGACTCAGGCAATACTTCAGAAAGCCGCCGAAACGCTCCTTGACATATCCACCGACTTAAGGCGTGAAGGACAATTTATCCTGCCGTTCCGCTTTTTTTCAATGACCATGACCCCGGACGGCACACTCTCCTTCCCCACGCCGCAAGGAATTGCACTCCCTACTGACTATCCGCCTCATCCGGAGATAACAGCACACAGCCTGACGGATGACTCATTGACTATCGCCATACGTTTTCCGGTGCGCCCGCATAGACTAACCTTTTCACCTTCAACCAATCTCCCTGAGGGGCATATGCTTCGTACTTTCATCAGTTATCCGCTATATATCCCCGATCCGAAAGAGATTCGCGGAAGTTTGGGAAGTGTGAGATCGGTGACCGGAGGCAACTCGCTTGGCATACGGTTTGCATTTCTTTCCTCATCCGCAATGAAGTCCTCGGTGGCTGCCCCTGAGAAATACTATGAGTTTGTGGGAAATGAGCACTCCGGCTACAGGGTGTCATCGAAAGCCACAGTTGCACCGGACTATTCTTGCTATGCCTTAAAATATGGATACACTCATCCTTTCCCTCGCTTGTCCTTGCTTGCTCTCGGAGATGGAGTGGCAGACGATACCGACCCGATGGATTGGATTGCAGATTGGGGAAAAACGGGTGATGGTTATTTTCCTAATTCTCTTCCTTATAAATATCGAATTTCTGAATCGCCTGGTGCTTCAGGTGAAGTTACCTGCTACCCCGATGGAATAGATCCGGACGATATCAATGCCATTTCACAATCTCTTTCTATGCCATGGATATTGCTTACCCGACCTATGGCATTTGCATCAGACAGCAAAAGCCGACGCAACGCGGAGCCTCAGGCGATACGGAGCATCCATATCCATGGGCTATCTGACACAAAGGCTTTTGCCATACTCTTCGGAAGTAGCGATTGCCGGCACTGGGAGGCTATGCGTAGTTTTGATCCTCGCATCCGGAATACGATTCTCACTCCCCCACGCGCCTGGTGGCGACTGCTTCTATTCACACAGACCGAGGAAAGCAATTTAGCGATAAATATAATTTTAGATAAAGTTTGAAAACTGTTTGAAAGTTATTTGAAAACTGTTTGAAAATTGTTTGAATAGAAATTTTGATACTTGATGGAAGATAATAAGATAAGTGATGAAAAATTGATAGAGATGGTGCTTGCGGAGGATGCCAGGCGATCGCTACTTATGTCGCAGCCCTATGATCCGGTGTCGGGCGTGATGAGCCCCGGCACCCGATTTGATATCCAGATCCCGGAACTTGAGCAGGGAACAATCCGTATCCCGCTTGCAATGCAAGAACTTCCCGAAGTAAAAGCCCTGATGGGAGGGAAGAGTCTTACAGAGGTTTTTCCCGGATCAATAGAAAATGCACGTCAACGATGGTTTCAACTCCGTTGCCGCTACGATTTCCCTTTCTGGGCTTTTAAATGCGCGCATATCAAAAACAAAAACGGAGGCATGCCCCTACCCTTCCTGCTTAATGCGCCCCAACGTAAGCTGATAGGAGAATTCGAGAAGATGCGTGAGGCTGGACTCCCTATAAGAATAATATTGGTGAAAGCCAGGCAATGGGGCGGCTCAACAGCAACCCAAATTTACATGCTCTGGATTCAGCTGATGCGCATGCAAGGTTTCAACTCCTTGATAGTGGCACACCAAAATTCAGGTACGGAAGAGGTGATGGCAATGGCTAAGACAGCACTTGATTGCTATCCGCGCCATCTTCTCGACCCTGACGGAGCGACATTGCCTGAGAAAGAAAAAATCTACGTAAGCGCCGGGTGGAGCCGAAGCGCCATCAAAATACCGCGCAGGAATTTCCGCATCAAGATCGGAAGTGCAGAGCGGCCAGACTCCAGCCGTGGTGGTGACTACGCATTGGTGCACCTCACAGAAGTAGGACTTTGGAAAAAAACACTTGGGAAAAGTCCGGAAGACATCATCCGTGCATCCACATCAGGCGTGCTGCTTCGTCCGGAAACTATGATTGTGATGGAATCTACAGCCAATGGTGTAGGCAATTTCTTTCATAAGGAATATGAGGCTGCAAAGAAAGGGACTTCACTATATCGTCCGGTATTTGTGGCTTGGCATGAGATAGAGCAATATGCCACAGCGGTGGAAGACAGACGTAAGATGGCTGAAAGGATCGTAAAAAACCGACATTCTAATTTCACTGATGATGAACGCTTTCCTTCAGGACGCTACATCTGGAATCTTTGGGAAGACGGGGCCCGACTTGATGCCATAAACTGGTATGAGAAAACGCGCAGAGGCTACAACAATCCCGATCAGATGCTCTCGGAGTATCCCGGCAATGATATTGAAGCATTCGTCAATAGCGGGGCTCATGTTTTCAACCGCAAGAAGGCACTTGAACTTAGAAAACGATGCATGCCGGCGCGATTCAGCGGAGAACTTGAAGGAAATGCCGACTACGGAGAGCGGGCTTTGGAGGGCATATCTCTGGAAGAGGATCCAAATGGAAGACTTAAGATATGGGACAAACCGGACATCCGAAATGGCAAGGCAGCCGGAATGCAAGACAGATATCTTACTGTGGTAGACGTAGGGGGGCGAAGCGTTAAGGCTGACTGGAGCGTGATAGCGGTATTCGACCGCATCAGAATGCTCTATGGGTCGGGCGGACCTGCCATCGCAGCACAATGGAGAGGGCATTGCGACATGGACCTCCTGGCTTGGATGGCTGCAAGGATTGCCAAGTGGTATGGCAATTCGCTGCTTGTAATAGAATCGAATACGCTGGAGACTCGCGACCCTGACCGATATGTGGATGGAGATCAATCCGGATTTATTCTCAATCAGTTGAGAGACTGCTATCCAAATCTCTACGCACGTCGTCAGAGTCCGGAAGATATTATTGAAGGACGTCCCAGGAAATATGGGTTCCATACCAACAGTGCCACAAAACCCATGATAATATCAAATTTGGTGCGGGTGGTCAGGGATGGACTTTATATTGAGAGGGATGAGAGATGCATAGATGAGTATCTGACGTATGAAAGGAGACAGAACGGAAGTTATGGGGCGGTGACGGGAAAACATGACGACATGCTGATGACCAGGGCTATCGGGCTGCATGTATGCTTCAATGAGATGACAACACCTCGCGCCATCGGTGACGTGGCAAACAATGGTCCACTCCGCCGCATATATCAACCCTCGCTATTTTGAATTTTAACAAAACATTAACGTATATATACTAATATTTGCATAAATATAAGCGTTTAGTATATGATTCCGATAAGGAAGAGCAATGAATAATTGTCTAAATTTTGGGTTATATACATTAGTTATTTCTATCGCAGTCTTTGCGTCGAGCACGCTAAGACGGAAAGACCCGGACGTCGAGATGACGCCCGGGCTTTTTTGTTTAGTGGGGTCGACACCTAGATACCTCCATGCCTTTTACCAAAGCGAAGGAGACTAGGGCACAGATGCATATGGGGAGGATGTATTCTGTGGCTCCGGTCATTTCAGAGATGAGGAATATCGACATCACAGGGGCTTTTACTATCCCGGCAAAAGCACCTCCCATCGCTATCATGGCACACAAAGGTGCCGGAAGGTCGATTCCAAACCAATGCTTCACCAACATGGCAAACAATGTTCCTGCCACAGCACCGGCAAAGAGCGTCGGGGCAAACGATCCGGCTACGCCACCGGCACTGTTGCTGCACACAGTGGCAAGGGCTTTCAATACCAGAAGCAACGACAATACGGCTATGAAGCGAGTGGTCTCAGACGCACTCACATCCAGCGGTCCACCTGCAAGGATATCGTGGTGCACTCCATTGATGAGTTTGGTCATTTCCGGATACCCCTCGCCATACATAGAAGGGAACATCAACAGAATGATGCCTGCAATCAAACCGCCGCTCACCCATGACACCCACTGATGCTTACGGCTCTTGAAGAATTTCTGCATCGACGCTGTTATCCAATTGTAAAGCATGCTGTAAAGACCGCAAAAGATCCCTAATGCCATGACCCAGTAGATAGGGAGGGTTGCTGACTCCCCTAATTCATATGGGAGATAGAGATGCGTTCCGGTGAAAGCATAGCAGGTCACTGAAGCTGCCACGCTTGAAAGTATAAGGGCAGTGACCGGAATGGCAGCCATATTCATGCGAAGCACCTCAATAGTGAACAGCACTCCCGCAATCGGAGACTTGAAGATGCCTGCGATACCGGCACCTGCACCTATGCCGATCATCACCCTGAGCATATTGTCGTCAAATCCGAAAATACGACCTAACTTATTGCCAATAGCAGCCCCGGCATACGCAATAGGGCCTTCAGCTCCCGCAGAGCCGCCGAAACCGAGTGTGATACCGCATGCCGCAATCGGATTATACATCATCCCTGACGGTATGTCATAGTTTTTGGATGCGAGATAGTCCTTTATATGCCCTGTGCTGTCAACCATATTGGCGTGTGCTATCCACTTTTGCCAAGCCACTGCTATCAGTATACCGACAAGCGGCAATACAAGATACCACCATTCAGCATGCTCCCACTGCAGAGTGGCATGGCTGATAATCCAGTGTGCAAACACCGATACGTAGTGAATGGCGCGTTTCAGGAGAAACGCGCCAAATCCGGCAAGGCATCCTACCACGCATGCGAAACCAAGAATGAAGACATTGACATTCTCTTTCTTGGCGCCCCATGCCTTTATCTTATCGGAAATATCTCGGAGGAATTTCATTGGATCAAAGCGAATTTTAACTAATTAGTCTAATTAGGCCAATTAGACTAATTAGACCAATTTGGCAGATGCTTCCTTGATGCGGCGCATTGCCTCGCGGATCTTATCGTCGGAAGTTGCGTAGCTGAGGCGCATATAGCCGGGGGCCCCGAATGCAGCGCCATCCACGCATGCCACGTGTGCCTCCTCAAGCAGATACATAGTATAGTCGCCGCTGTTTTCAATTTTCTTGCCCGATGGTGTCACAGTGCCGACATAATAGCTGACTTCAGGGAAAAGATAGAAAGCACCTTCCGGACGGTTTACGATCCATCCCGGAATCTCCTTTGCCAACTCCACAATCAAATCGCGTCGGCGCTCAAATGCCTCACGCATCTCATAACGGAATTCCTGCGGTCCGTCGAGCGCTGCCTCAGAAGCCTTCTGCGCGATTGATGAAGGGCCTGAAGTGTACTGACCCTGAAGTTTTGAGACCGCTTTTGCCACTTCAAGAGGAGCAGCAAGATAACCGATACGCCAGCCGGTCATAGCATACGCTTTCGACACGCCGTTGATCACAACAGAGCGGTCGAATACATCCGGGCACTCAGCGATGCTGTGCACTCTACCCGGAAGGAAATTAATATGCTCATAGATATCGTCGGCAAGAATCACGATATCCGGATATTTTGCAAGCACAGCGGCAAGCCCCTTCAGCTCCTCCTCGGAATATACACTGCCGGTAGGATTTGAAGGATTGTTAAGAATGATCATGCGGCTCTTGGGTGTGATGGCAGCCTCAAGTTGCTCGGGTGTGATCTTGAAATCCTGGTCAACACCTGCCCAAATCTCAACGACCTTTCCTTCTGCAAGGCGCACCATCTCAACATAACTAACCCATGCCGGCATAGGGATAATCACCTCATCTCCGGGGTTGACGAGAGCAAGAACAGCATTGCAGAGTTCCTGCTTGGCACCGTTGCCCACCACTATCTGAGCAGGAGTGTATTTCAGACCATTTTCCTTCTCCAGTTTGCGGCAGATAGCCTCGCGAGTCGAGAGATAACCGGGGGCGGGGCTATATTTTGAGTAGTTTTCATCAATCGCTTTCTTAGCAGCCTCCTTCACGAAGTCGGGAGTGTTGAAGTCGGGCTCGCCCACACTCATTGTAATCACGTCGATGCCTTGAGCGCGAAGTTCGGCGCTCTTCTGTGTCATAGCCATGGTAGCGCTCTGCGCCATAGCCTTGATTCTGTCAGATATCTGTATCATATTTTTGTGTTTTTTTTCGTTTTCAGTTTTCAGTTCTCAGACCTGTCTGACCTGTCCGACAATTCTCAATTCTCAATTCTCAATTCTCAATTACTCAATTACTCAATTACTCATGCGAGTTCTCCATCAATTTTGCGAAGCAGGTCGCCGAGGGCGGGATTTTTCTCTATGCACTCCTTCAAGAACTCCTGCGGCGGCAGTTGCTTACTTACTACCCTTGTCGGGTCGATCTCCACGCGGATTGTCAGAAAGTCATTGCTGAGTTGCTTGCGAAGATAAGCCAAAAGCTGGGTCATGGCAAGTTCAAACGCTTGAACCTCTGCGGGATGCCCCACTTTCGCCAGAAATTCCTCTTCACCGACTTGCTGCGGATTGCTGCCACGCATGGCACTCGTCAGTATATGCTGCTGATGGTTTGCCTGTTGATAAGCCTGCCAAGCCTGCATGAAACCCTCAATGCTGACCGGCTCCCGATGCACCTTCCGCTGCTCGCTATACTCAGCCATCTTCTCATTGACACTGTTATCGTTGAGGCGGAAACTTGCCACAGAACTTTTCTTGATTCTGGGACTGTCGGATTTGTCTGATCTGTCCGGTTTACGGGGTTCTTCCTCCCGGGCGACTTGGGATGTAGTGGACTGCGACGGCGCGGCTGGAAGCGCTGCGCCTGTGATGTCGCCCAAGGGAAATACGTAGTCCACTAAGTCAAAAGGGGGCGTTGCAGGTTTCAGAAGTTGGGATAGGCGGATCAAGACCAGTTCTACAAGAAACTGCTTGTTGGTAGCGGTGCGGTATTGCACATCGCCGTCGTTGAGCACCTTCATTGCGGCATAATACCACTGAAGAGGCAGGCTTTTGGCTTGCGCTGTGTATCTTTCAGCCACATCCTTCGATGTCTCGAGAAGTTCTGCAGTGCGAGGATCAGCCGCCACCATCAGATTGCGGACATGATCGGCAAGACCATTAAGGAAGAATAGGGAATCAAAGCCCTTCGCCCTCACATCGCGATAAAGCAGCAATGCCCCGGAAATGTCTCCGATGCGGAAAGATTCTACGAGTTTGAAATAATAGTCGTAGTCAAGGACATTGAGATTTTCGATCGCGCTCTCATATGTGATATTTCCACGTGACGATGCAGCCACCTGGTCGAAAATTGAGAGGGCATCGCGCATGGCACCATCAGCCTTTCGGGCTATCACCTCAAGTCCCCGAGGCTCGGTCTTGATCCCTTCCTGCTCTCCGATATATTGCATCTGCTCCACCATATCCTCAATTGTGATGCGACGGAAATCATAAGTCTGGCATCGGCTCAGGATAGTGGGAAGCACCTTGTGCTTCTCAGTAGTAGCAAGGATAAAAATCACATATTTTGGGGGTTCTTCGAGCGTCTTGAGGAAAGCATTGAAAGCGGCAGATGATAGCATATGCACCTCGTCAATGATAAATACACGATACTTTCCACCCTGGGGAGGGGTTTGCACCTGATCAGTGATGTCGCGGATATCGTCGACACTGTTGTTGGATGCAGCATCAAGTTCCACTACATTCATCGAGTTGCCACGCTCAATGGCCTTACAGTTTTCACATTCACAGCAAGCCTCTCCATCAGCCGTAGGATTCAGGCAATTGATGGTCTTGGCAAATATTCTTGCACACGACGTCTTGCCGACGCCGCGAGGACCGCAAAAGAGATATGCTTGCGCAAGGCGGTCGGAAGCGATGGCATTCTTAAGCGTAGAAGTAAGGGATTTCTGCCCCACTACGCTACGGAAAGTCGCAGGCCGATACTTACGCGCGCTCACTATATATTTTTCCATGATGCAAAATAAGCGAAAATTTGGCAATCAACCAAATTTTCGCTTGTGAAAGTTAGAAGGGATCGAGGTGTCAAGGTGTCGAGGGATCGAGGTGTCGACACCTATAACAGTTTTGTCATTTCGGAAATCAAAGCAGAGTAAAGAGATGAGGGAAAATAGAAAGAAGCGTCATTTTCGGGAGTCCTGAATCTGCATATCCTCACCCAATCAAGGATGTCATCTTCATCCTCGCTTCCTATAAGCCGCAATATCAAACCCCTGTCTGCACTAGCTATATATGCCTTAGGACAATCCGGATTTCCGGCTATCCCCGGCTCCGCCGACCATTGCCGACTCCACTCCTTATCTCCGGGCATGATTATCTGATTGACACTCCGCGTCCATCCGGACATCTTGACGGAGACAACCCTAAGGAAATCTTCAGGAATCTTGACTTCGGCGGCAAACAGACCGCATGGCATCTTCCTCATGACAACAGACACGTCTATGACTTCTCCGTCACCAAGACTATCCGACGATGCTTCCCTGATGAGACGGCTTCCTATTTCCGGCAAAAGAGACAATATTTTCTGCCGGATCACATCTATCGGAGCAGGAATATCCAGACCTTCATACGATGGTTGCGGCTGAGGATTCTCCCCCAGCCGCGACATCACATCACGTTGCAACTGATCTAAAGTGCAAACCATCATTTCTAATATTTCAGTTCAATACCAAGTTTCCTGGCTGCAGCCTGACAAGATGCCTCATCTTTAAGGCATTCTATCGCCACTCCATAATCATATTGCAGCCTATCAGCTGCCAGTTCCCAACTGTCGGACTCAATCACTTTCAATGGCTCTGTCTCACTTTGAGAAGAACTGACTTTTGATAGCGTTGCAGCGACTTCGGCAGACTTTGGAATTATTTTCTGAGAAGACGGGGCTGGCAATTCCACCTCACATCTCAATCTTATGCGTTTTGATCTAAATGCATCCGATTGTTCAATTACCGTTTGCACAACCGCGTCGGAGGTTTCAAATGTGGCAGGAGTCACAGCGCCATCACTGAGATAGCCTCCGGTGAACGGGACTCGGAGACGTGTCCTGCCGACAGTGAATATAGGATGCCATTCCATCATCCCTCTTACTTCATATGTCTTTCTTTTCATAATCTTTCATCTATGCGGGATTAGTCGATTTGGAGTTCTCCCGAATGCTCTTTCCAAGAGGTGCCATCGTAGGTCCACATCGTGCCGCTCTTGGCGAATTTGGATATGCCAGGGCAATCGCTTACCAGATAGAAGATAGTGCCGGATTTCTCTTCAGGTGCTGTTTCTGACTGCCAAAGTTCAAAGAGTTCGCCCCCTGCATTGGCTGTCTCTCCTTCACCATCAATCCAAATATGGCAACTCCCTTTCAGAGCCAGGGCATCCCAAATCAAGATTCCGCTTCGGGTGGCTTCATGCCCTTCCATGCGATCTTGGAAATGATGTTCCGCACTGTAGACATAGTGCACCAGACGGTCTTCACCGATCAATGCACCGCTATGGCTCCAGCCAAGACGGTCGAGTGTCGGCTCTCTCTTAATCTCAATATCACCGAAAACGGTATGGAAATTCGTCACTGTCCAACCGATGCTGTTCACCTTGGTAGAGATCTGAATCTCAGGATGGCGTGAATAGTCTACACATTGTATCTGCTCAAGGAGATCCTTGCCGGCAAGCAGGAGAGCGGTCTTGGGAACATCTTCACCTGTGAAGAACATCTTTGCAAGGGCGATGATCTTCTCCACAGTCCAGCGGCCGGAATGCTGGAGCTCACGCTTGAACTGCCAACGCAATCCCTCAGTGGTGTAGATAGTCTGCATTCCGAGTTGCGGAACATTGATACGGAACTTTCCTGCTCGACCTGCCCATAACGTGCGGTTGCCACGCACCTTAAAATTGGCAATTGCCTGTTCCGCAACGACAGCCTTTGCAAAAGGCACGCGCATCTTCTGACTTTCAAAATAATCACTCACCACCTGGTTCATGCCACGCTTCTGAAGGAAGATGCGTGTTGGCTGGGGTACGATAAGGTCCGGATCCACTTGTTTCTGGGTTTCGTGGAGAGAATTGGCAAGCATCACCAACTTAGTTCCGGCAGGAATAGGAGGAAGAATCGACACTTCATCATCAGGTGAATATTTCATACCATTTACGGCGCGTACAATCGGACCGCCTGTAGAGGCATCATGTCCAACTACAAAAAGCATCAATGATTTGCCGGGAGTCCGGGTCTTTCCATCCGGTTCATAGCCGTCTACACCTTTTACGAGAAGAGTAGTGTATTCGCGGGGAAGATTTTCTTCTCCGGGTTGCAATTGGAGAACTTCCTGAGCCTTGCCTCCGGCAAAATTGGCACTTGTGGTAAGGGTAGATTTTGGTTCGTCGATCATATAGTGGTCAACTTCCGGACTGCTCACCTTTACACGCTTGGCGCGGAGCATAAGGTTCATCAACGGAGTGTCGTCGCTATTGAAGCGAAACAGTTGTTGGTCGATATCCGGCTCTACGAAATTTCCGGCATCGATGCCGCCGGTGGCATTGGCAAGGGCGCTGACAGTAGCAGGCTCGCCGGGAATGATTGTCTTGTTCATACTTATTTAATTTAGAATTATTTTGAGGTTTCGAGGTATCAGCCCCCCTGCCCCCTAAAGGGGGAGGTTTTGAGGGAATGCAGAGTTTTTTTCTTGGCTCAATTTCCCCCCTTTAGGGGGCTGGGGACTCTTATTCATGCCATTGCGGCTAAGTCGAAGATAGATTGGCATGTGGAGGTGACAGATGTTCCGGATCCAAGGGCTCTGGGTTGCGACGACTGCACCTCGCTGATGATTTGCTTGATTGCAGCATTCCTATTGTCTTTGATTATTTCCACAAGTGTTTCTGCTCCCATTTCTTCAAGCATCTTCTGCAGTTCCGCTTCTGCCGGACTCTTCTCATCCTCCTCTGAAGCATCAGATGGCTCTGACTGCAAATCAGGCTTGTCGGACTGGTCAGACTTGTCGGACTTGTCGGACTCCTCTGACTCCTCTGACTCCTCGGAGTCTTCATGGATTTCCATTATTTCTGCTTTTTCTGCGTCAATGGCATCAAGATCGTAGATAATGTCGTTTTCTTTTTCCATATCGTTGTCGTTTTTTGATTTTTACGACTGCAAAATTACACCCTTCGCCACCCCGCCGCCCCTTATCGCACAAAACTGAAAAGAAAATTTGATTATCCTCTCTTTTTCAAATTTATTTTTCCCTTTTAGATTGTTTTGGCAAGAAATTTGTTGTACCTTTGTAGACAATTAAATTTTCGCACCTCAAATTAAGGATTGATCGCATAATCTATTATCCCTTAATATGAGAGAGGCGAGACTTAAATTATGGCAATGGAAAATAACAGCGCGAAGGTCTTGGATGAGACCACCAACAGTGAATATAAATATGGCTTTACTTCTGATATCGACACTGATATTGTGCCGCCGGGGCTATCGGAAGATGTGATACGCTACATTTCTGCGAAAAAAGGGGAACCCGATTGGCTCCTCGATTTCCGCCTTAAGGCTTATCGCCACTGGCTGACGCTAAAAATGCCGACCTGGGCTCACCTTGACATTCCCGAAATCGACTATCAGGCTATAAGCTATTATGCCGCTCCCAAGAAAAAGGAACTCAAGAAAAGCCTTGATGAAGTAGATCCGGAATTAATCGACACTTTCAACAAACTCGGTATCTCTCTTGAAGAGCAGAAACACTTGGCAGGAGTAGCCGTAGATGCCGTAATGGACTCTGTCAGCGTCAAGACCACTCACCGCGAGAAACTCGCAGAACTGGGAGTCATATTCTGCAGTTTTTCAGAAGCAGTCAAAGACTATCCCGACCTCGTCAGGAAATATCTCGGAAGTGTAGTCAGCTACCGAGATAATTTCTTCGCAGCCTTAAACTCTGCAGTATTCTCTGACGGTTCATTCGTATATATTCCAAAAGGAGTTCGTTGCCCGATGGAACTATCTACATATTTCCGTATCAATGCCGCAGGCACCGGACAGTTTGAACGCACACTTATTGTTGCAGACGATGATGCCTACGTTTCTTATCTCGAAGGATGCACCGCACCTATGCGCGATGAAAACCAACTTCACGCAGCCATTGTGGAAATAATTGTCGAAGAGCGTGCTGAAGTGAAATACTCCACTGTGCAGAACTGGTATGCCGGAGACAAAGACGGCAAAGGAGGCATCTATAATTTCGTCACCAAACGTGCTCTCTGCCGAGGCCATCGTTCGAAAGTAAGCTGGACCCAGGTTGAGACCGGATCGGCAATAACATGGAAATATCCTTCCTGTATCCTCAAGGGAGATGAAAGCATCGGGGAATTCTATTCTGTGGCAGTCACCAACAATCATCAGCAAGCCGACACCGGAACCAAGATGATTCACCTTGGCAAAAACTCAAAATCCACAATTGTCAGCAAGGGCATATCCGCCGGATATTCGCAAAACAGTTACAGAGGTGGAGTTAAGGTGGCAGCCAAAGCCACCGGTTGCCGAAATTTCACCCAGTGCGATTCCCTTCTCCTAGGCGACAAGTGTGGCGCTCACACTTTCCCATATATTGACGTTGCCAACAATGGCTCCACAGTTGAGCACGAAGCGACTACTTCCAAAATCAATGAAGCACAGCTCTTTTATTGTGAGCAACGTGGCATACCGATGGAAGAGGCAGTAGCCCTCATCGTAAACGGCTATGCCAAAGAAGTAATGAACAAACTCCCGATGGAATTCGCTGTAGAAGCCCAAAAACTACTGCAGATCACACTCGAAGGCTCCGTCGGATAAAACTCTAATTAGGCTAATTAGACCAATAAGACTAATTAGACCAATAAGACTAATTGGACTAATTGGACTAATTGGACTAATAAGACTAATTAGACTAATAAAAATACACAATCGTGAACGAAAGAACAGTAATAATCGACCAGATTGACCCTCATACATTTTACGGGGTCAACAACAATAATATCAACCTCATCCGCAATCTCTTCCCGAAGTTGCGCGTAGCCGCACGCGGCAACGTGATCAAAGTAATCGGAGAGGAAAACGAAACCCTTGATTTCGAACAAAAAATACATGAAATTGAGGAATATGCAGTCAAATACAACAAACTTACCGAAGATGTCATAATCGATATAATAAAAGGAGATGCACCCAAGGCAATCGATGCGGAAGGAGTAATCATTTTCGGGCAAAACGGTCGTCCGATAGCCCCTCGCAATGCCAACCAAGCAAAGATGGTGAAGTCGTTTGCTGAAAACGACCTTACCTTTGCACTCGGGCCTGCCGGAACCGGCAAGACCTACATTGCCATCGCGCTTGCCGTTGCTGCGTTGAAAAACCGCCAATGCCGACGCATACTCCTCTCTCGCCCCGCTGTGGAGGCAGGCGAAAAACTCGGTTTTCTCCCGGGAGACATGAAAGACAAGATCGACCCTTATCTTCGCCCTCTATATGATGCTTTGGAAGACATGATTCCCCAGGTGAAACTGAAGGAATATATGGAGACCGATACAATTCAGATTGCGCCTCTCGCCTTCATGCGCGGCCGCACACTCAACGATGCCATCATAATACTCGACGAAGCCCAGAACACCACCAAACACCAGATGAAGATGTTCCTGACTCGTCTCGGACACAACGCCAAGATGATTGTGACCGGCGACACCACTCAGATCGACCTTCCCCACACAGTGCAGAGCGGACTTATACAAGCACTGCGCATCTTAAGAGGAGTAAAAGGAATCGGAATAATCGAATATGAGAAAAAAGACATAGTGCGCCATCCTCTTGTGCAACGCATCGTAGACGCCTACGAAAAACGTGAAAAAGAATCCGAAGAAGAAGAGTCAAGTGCAAAGAGTCAAGAGTCAAGTGCCAGCCCGGAAACCTCGAAACCCTGATCCCTTGATCCCTCGAAACCTCGAAACCCCGAAACCTAAAAAATTATGAATAAGTGGTGGACATATCCTGCTGAGGCTGAAAATGGAAAGACCATTATCATTACCGGCAGAGACGACATTGAAAAATGGCAAAAACCGGGTAAATTCCCGGTTCGTGTCACTGTCAGTTGGGATTATTCTCCCAAACCTGACGGCATGCCTTCAGATGCTGACGCAGCCCTGATGGAGCAAGCTACCGATGCCCTCCTCGATGAATTCGGAAAAGACAAAAGCGCAGTGATGACCGGCATCTACACCGGCGACGGGAGACGCGACTGGGTGTTTTATACCCACGGACTCAACATCTTCGGCAAAGTGTTCAATCGTGCCCTTGAAGGAATCCCGGAAATGCCTCTGAAATTTGACGCAACTGAAGACCCCGACTGGGAAGAATACAAAGAAATGCGAGAAGCCACATATATCCCCGATGAAGAAGTATGAAAAGAGTCTTGATAATAGGAGCCGGAGGTTTTCTTGGCTCGCATCTGCTTGAAAAAGCTGTTTCCATTCCTAACCTTGAGGTATTTGCCGGAGTGCGGGCAAGCACCTCCGACAAGTGGTTTCCGAAATCAGGAGTCAACCGCATCAACATCGATTTCGAAGATCCTGCCGACGTAGAGCGTGTGCTCACCACCACTCTTCCCGAAGGTGAAAAATGGGATTGGATAATTTATAATCTCGGAGCCACCAAATGCTTGCGCTACAAGGATTTTGACCACATCAACCATGATCTGCTCCGCACTTTTGTTGAAACTCTTGAGCGCACAGGCATGATGCCGGAAAAATTCCTTTACATTAGTTCTCTCTCTGCAATGGGACCTGGAGATTCCCGCGCATACACTCCCTTCAACGAATCGATGATTCCACAGCCCAATACCCGGTATGGGGCTTCGAAATTGAAAGCTGAGATGCTCCTTCAGATGCACGCAGTGCCATACATCATTTTCCGATGCACAGGTATATATGGACCCCGCGACCATGACTACTTCCTGATGTTTGACGCGATGCGTAAAGGATTCGATTTCTCAGTGGGATTCAGGAAGCAACTCCTCACCTTCATATATGCCCCCGACCTCGCTGAGGCTGCCTTTGAGGCGCTTGAAAAGGCGCCGATAAAAGAGGTATACAACATTGCCGAGCCAAGGGCATACAGCCAGGCAGAATTCCGCAAGATTGTGGCTAAAAAACTCAATAAAAAGTTGATTATCCCGGTAAAAGTGCCTCTTTGGGGCACCAAAGCGGTGAGCTGGATATGCGAGAAGATCGGAGTGGCAAGAGGGAAACCATCAACCCTCAACACCGACAAATACAACATAATGAAACAACGCAATTGGAGCGCAGACACTCGAAAGGCACACGAAGCCTTCGGGTTTACCGCCCGTACTCCACTCAGCAAGGGGGTGGATGAAAGCATTGACTGGTATAGAAAAGAAGGATGGATGAAATGAATATTCCCATAGGGCTGGAGAATGAAGCCACAAGCTGGATCTATGTGATACTCTTCTCCGTATTTTTCTTGGCTTGCATCAGAGTCAGAGGAAACTTCAAGTTTCTTGGATCTTTCTTCCGCGACCTCGTTGTGGTCAAGGAACGAGAGAATCTCTTCGATGTGACAATGAAGGAGACATCTTTCATATTTCTCGTGCTCCTGCTTTCCGGATGCAGCATCGGTGTGCTGCTGAGTCTTGCTGTGCCGCTCTACGGACCGGCAGTCCCAATAAAGTCGGACATCCCTGATTTCGGCATCTCAATCCATGGGCAACTCCTTTCCACGATAGTCTGCATGATTTTGGCGTGTGCATATATCGGGGCAATGTGGGTATGCTACACTGTGGTGGGTAAAGTGTTCAGCGATTCGCTCCACACTTGGCTCTGGGTGCGGGGATTCACTGCAGGCACCGGTCTCAGCGGAGCAATTTTCTTCCCTCTCGCTCTGTCAGCGCTGACTTATCCGACACTGACAACCCCAATTATCATTATCGGCTTCGTAATGTTAATTTTAATAAAATTAATCTTTATTGTTAAGGGTTTTCGCATTTTTTTCACCGAAAGTTCGCTCTGGGTCGTTTTTTTGTATTATCTTTGCAGTCTGGAAATAGTCCCTCTGGTGATTACGTTCGGCTTAGCATGCTCATTGCTGAGTTAAAACAATGAAAAACAAAATGATAAAGAAGATATTGGTTTCGCAGCCCCAACCTGCGTCAGGAAAAAGCCCATACTTTGACATTGCTGAGAAGTTTGGTGTCGAAGTTGTATTCCGCTCCATGATAAAAGTTGAAGGGCTTACTGTAAAAGAATTCCGCCAGGAGAAAATAAATCTGGCTGACTATACTGCAATTATATTCACATCAAGAACAGCAGTAGACAATTATTTCAGACTTTGCGAAGAGTCAAGGGTCAATGTCCCCGACACGATGCGCTATGTCTGCACCACAGAGCAAGTGGCACACTACCTTCAGAAATATATCGTCTACCGCAAGAGGAAAATAGCATTCGGCACTACAGGAAAGCTTAATGACCCGCAGTTTATTGCAGCAGTCAATAAAATCAAGAAGGAAAAATTCTTGATGCCCGTAAGCGATGTCAATAAAGACAACACATCTGAAATTGAGGCTCTCGGAATTGACCTCACCAAGTCAGTGATGTTTCATACTCTCACCAACGACTTCACTCCCGATGAGCCATTCGACTATGATGTGCTCCTATTCTTCTCCCCTTCCGGAATCACTTCGCTCAAGAAGAACTTCCCCGACTTCGACCAGGAGGTAAATGGCAAATATATCGGCACTTTCGGTCCTACAACTGCTAAGGCTGTAGAAGATGAAGGCCTTCGCCTCGACTTCAGCGCTCCTACTCCGGAAACTCCCTCAATGACTGCGGCTCTCGAAAAATTTCTTGAATCTAAGATGAAAGAATAATTGTGACCAATCAACTTCCATACATCGACTCTGAAGGTCGAATACATTTAAGAGACACGGCTTTTGCAGATCTTATGCAAAAGCGTGTCTTTTCTGTTTTACTCATTGCCACTCCCTACGATGCTTTCATGATGGAAGAAGATGGTCGAGTGGAAGAACAAGTCTATTTCGAATACGTCTCTCTCAACCTTAGTTCCCCTCCGCGCTTCACGATGGTGGCAAACTATCAGGAGGCTTTCACTATGCTCTCTTCAAAGCATTTCGACCTCATCATGGCTATGCCGGGCGTTGACGTGTCGGAGACATTTACCGAGGCTAAACATATCAAAGAACTATATCCGGATATTCCTTTTGTAGTCTTGACTCCATTCTCAAAAGAAGTGAGACGACGGATTGCAAATGAAGACCTCACAGGAGTTGACTATGTATTCTCTTGGCTTGGAAACGTAGATCTGATCCTTGCCATAATCAAACTCATGGAAGACCGCATGAATGCCGAGATAGATATACTCGATGTCGGCGTGCAATGCATCCTCCTTGTTGAAGACTCTATCCGATTTTACAGTTCCATACTCCCTCACCTCTTCAAGCACCTGCTCAAGCAATCGATGGAGTTCTCCACCGAGGCTCTGAATGAGCATGAGAAAATGCTCCGTATGCGCGGCCGCCCCAAAGTGCTGCTCGCACGTGACTATGAGGAGGCACAAATGCTTTTCGATAAATATGGAAAGCATATGCTCGGCATCATAAGCGACGTCAGATTCCCACGCAATGGAGAAAAAGACCCTCATGCCGGCATGAGGTTTGCAGCCTACGTGCATGAAAGAAACCCTTTCATTCCCATCATCCTCGAAAGCACAGAGACATCAAACCGACGGCTCGCCGAGGCTATGCGGCTTACATTCCTCGACAAGGAAAGCAAGACCCTCCCTCAAGACCTGCGTAAGGCTGTCGACTTCCTGTTCGGATTTGGCGATTTCATTGTCAAAGATCCTCTTACCGGCAATGAACTTATGCGCTTCCATGAGTTGAAGGATCTACAGCTTGCCGTCAACAATATCCCTTCCGAGGCTCTTTTCCGACATTGCGCAAACAATGATTTCTCCCGATGGCTATATAGCCGCGCACTGTTCCCTATTGCTGAAGCCCTCAACGCGTTCCGGTTTGAAAGCATGGACCAGGCTCCCATTGTCAGAAAGATGATCATGGACTGCATCGTGGAATATCGGCGCATGAAAAACCGTGGTGTCGTGGCGATATTCCGCAAAGGGCGTTTCGACCGCTACAGTAATTTTGCCAGAATCGGACAGGGATCGCTCGGAGGTAAAGGGCGTGGACTCGCATTTATCGACCAGATTATCAAGCGAAACCCTGCTTTTGACTCAATTGGAGGGATATCTATAAGCATTCCACGCACTCTGGTGCTATGCACCGATATTTTCGATGAGTTCATGGAGAGCAACAACCTTTATCCAATCGCCCTCAGCGATGCTACCGATGATGAAATTCTCAAGGCGTTTCTGGCGGCTAAACTTCCAAAAAACCTGAAGGAAGATTTCGAATATCTTTACGATGTCATTGACAAGCCTCTTGCAGTGAGAAGTTCTTCACTACTTGAAGATTCTCATTATCAACCGTTTGCCGGAATTTATTCCACATATATGATTCCCCACCTCGATGACCGCGACAAGATGCTCGATCAGCTGTGCAACGCGGTCAAAGGTGTCTATGCTTCCGTCTTTTTTGCCGATTCTAAACTCTATATGAATGCCACGAGCAACGTTATCGATCAAGAGAAGATGGCAATAATCCTTCAGGAGGTGGTTGGGGAAGACCATAATGGGCTCTACTACCCGTCATTCTCCGGAGTAGGACGCTCGCTGAATTATTATCCGATAGGAGATGAGCAAGCAGAAGATGGTGTAGTAGAAATTGCCGCCGGTCTTGGCAAATATATTGTAGACGGCGGGCTAGCACTCCGTTTTTCACCGAAACATCCGGGGAAAGTGCTTCAAACCTCCACAGTCCAGCTTGCCCTTCGCGACACCCAAAAGCATATCTATGCACTTGAGCAGACGGAAGCCAAGGATTTCAGCACAAACGATGCTTTCAATCTGAGGAAAATTACTGTGGCAGAGGCTTTCAAGAGCGGAGCACTGAAATATCTTGTCTCCACGTTCGACATGAACGACATGATGATCCGCGACAGCGAATTTGGATCAGGGCGTAAACTTGTGACTTTTGCCAACGTCTTGAAGCAAGGCGTCTATCCGCTCGCTGAAGCCACTGAACTTATGCTCGCCACAGGGCAATATGAGATGGGACGCCCCGTTGAAATTGAATTTGCAGGCATCATCTCACCGAATGCAAACAAAAGCGAACGAAAAGGTACTCTTTATTGGCTACAGATGCGCCCGATAGTCGATCGCAAGGAGATGCTTGATGATTCTCTGCTTGATGTGCCTGATGAAGATATTATTGTCAAGAGCAACGCGGCCCTCGGCCATGGGCTTATGGACAATGTCAAGACTGTAGTCTATGTGCGTAGCGAAGGCTTCGACGCCGCCGGAAACGTACAACTCGCCCAAGAAGTGGACGCTGTCAATAAGAAAATGATTGAAGAAGGAAGGCCCTACGTGCTTATAGGCCCCGGACGTTGGGGATCAAGCGATTCTGCTCTCGGCATTCCGGTACGTTGGCCACAGATCGCCGGGGCTCGCGTGATCGTGGAGTATGCAATGCGCGGCTACCGCATCGAGCCGTCGCAAGGCACTCATTTCTTTCAGAATCTTACATCTTTCGGAGTTGGCTATTTCACTGTGGATCCGGCAGCCGACAATGGTTTCTTAAACGAGGATTTCCTGAATGCGCAGCCTGCCATTTATGAAAACGGCAATCTCCGTGTAGTGGAATTCGACTCCCCTCTCCCCATTGCCATCAATGGGCGAAAAGGTAAAGGCATCGTCTGCAAACCCAATGGACAGCAGGCTTCCCGGCCCGCATCTGAATTAAACTGAGACTTTTATGCTTCTCCCATATATGAAAGAAGGACTCATTGAGGCTGGCTGCGACGAAGCAGGGCGCGGCTGCCTTGCCGGACCTGTCTCCTGTGCGGCAGTCATCCTCCCTCCCGACTTCCACAACGACCTTCTTAACGACTCAAAGCAACTATCTGCCAAGCAACGCGACCTTCTCCGCCCAATAATAGAGCGTGAAGCGCTTGCTTGGGCTGTAGTGATGGTTAGCCCTGAAGAAATCGATCGCATTAATATCCTTAACGCTTCCATCACCGGAATGCAGCGAGCTCTCGACGCACTCAGCATAATGCCTGAACACGTAATAGTAGATGGTAACCGTTTCCGCCCATGGCGCGACACTCCATGCGAAACAGTCGTCAAAGGCGACGCCACATACATGAGCATAGCAGCCGCCTCCATTCTCGCCAAGACTCACCGCGACGAACTGATGACGAGCCTTGCACACGACTTCCCCGGATACGGATGGGAGCGAAACATGGGATATCCTACAAAAGAACACCTGACCGCATTAGACACCCTCGGAATATCCCCGCATCACCGCCGAAGTTTCGGACCTTGCCAACCCAGACTCTTCTGATTACGCGCAAATCGCAAAACTAACTTTGCTATCTCAAAAAAAAATTGTAAATTTGCAAATTATTATCCCAGTTGCATAATTCAACTCTCATGATAACGAAAAAATACAATCTGATCAACAACATAGGCGGATGGTTCGTGTTCCTCGTGGCACTCATCACCTATTGGCTCACCCTCGAGCCTACCGCTTCCTACTGGGACTGCGGCGAATTCATCATTCAGGCTGATAAACTCGAAGTCGGACACCCGCCGGGCAACCCTATTTTCATGCTCGTGGGTAGATTTTTCGTCAATTTTGCTCCGGACCCGACCTACATACCCCTGATGGTCAATGCCATGAGCGGTCTACTCTCCGCGCTTACAATCCTGCTCCTTTTCTGGACCATCTCCCATCTTGTGCGCCGTCTCATCGTTGCTGACAACTTTGAAGGGGAACTGCCGCTATATAAATATGTAGTCATAATGGGGTCCGCCCTCGTCGGATCACTTGCCTACACCTGGAGCGACACCTTCTGGTTTTCCGCTGTGGAAGGTGAGGTCTACGCATTCTCTTCTTTCTGCACAGCACTCGTATTCTGGCTGATCCTTAAGTGGGAAAACAGGGCAGACCAGCCTCATGCCGACCGCTATCTCATATTGATAGCATACGTGATCGGCGTCAGCGTCGCTGTCCACCTTCTCAATCTCCTCTGCATCCCTGCCATCGTCCTTGTGTTTGCCTACAGGAAATGGAACGACATGAACCTCAAGAAGTCGATTGCCGCTCTTCTTATATCATTCGCAATCATCTTCTTCGTGCTCTACGGTCTTGTGCCTGGATTTATCAAAGTTGCCCAGCAGTTTGAACTCTTCTTCGTGAATACTTGCGGAATGAGCTTCAACTCAGGTGCGCTCATCTACGCATTTACGATGCTGGCTGTATTTGTCTGGGCTCTCTATGAATTGATTCGCCAGAAAAGCGCCAACATGATCCGTATCTCTTTCTTGGCTGCTGTAGCCATCTCCGGCATCCTATGGATTGGCAACGGCATTGCTCTCGGCATCATATTATTTATCGCCCTGGCGGCTCTGCTTTGGACTTATTTCCTCCATGCAGTCCCAGTGCGCGTGCTACGCATTCTTACTTGGAGCATGGCAATGATATTCGTGGGATACAGCAGCTACGCACTTATCCTCATCCGTTCTACTGCCGACACCCCGATGAACCAGAACTCTCCCGACAACGTGTTTGACCTCGCCACTTACCTCAACCGTGAGCAATATGGCGAAAATCCCCTCTTATATGGCGAGACTCTCTATTCTCAGGTGCAAAAGCAGCAAGTCGGACTTCATACCGATACTCTCGGACATACTCAAGACGGATATCCTATCACGCTGACAACTCCTCAGTATACATCTGTCATCAATCCGGGCAAACCTCTCTATGTAAAAGGGGTTAAAGATGCTGTGGCAAAGTCAGAATATGGATTCCTCTCCGCATCGGAATTGGCAGAAAACTCACGTCTTGCCGAAACTCGGAAAGACTACTATGTGAAGAAAGACTATAAGTCTGAACCTGTCTACAATCCGGAACTCAATATGCTCTTCCCGCGCATTTACAGCCGCCAGCATGACAGTGAATATCGCAAATGGGTAAAACTTGACACTGCAAGTTCAAATCTTGTGGAAATACATGCCATCGACCAGGATGGACATAAGATTCCTGAACTTGAAACCAGCCGTGAACCTCAATACAACGAAGTCACCGGACGGGTTGCATATCCCGCCAAATACGTATTCAAGCCCTCTTTCGCCCAAAACTTGGCTTACTTCTTCAACTACCAGCTCAACCACATGTATATGCGATATTTCATGTGGAACTTCGCCGGCAGGCAGAACGATGTCAACAACCAAAGCGGAGAACTTGATGCAGGAAACTGGATTTCAGGAATCCCGTTAATCGATAATGCTCGCCTTGGCGACCAAAGCCTTCTTCCCGACGACCTCGGCAAGGACAATCCGGGTCACAACGTATTCTATATGCTACCTCTCATCCTCGGCCTGCTCGGTCTCTGCTGGCAGTCGTTTGAAGGAAGACGCGGCATAGAGCAATTCTGGGTGATCTTCTTCCTCTTCTTTATGACTGGCATTGCAATTGTGCTCTACCTCAACCAGGTGCCAAACCAGCCCCGCGAACGTGACTACGCATTCGCCGGAAGTTTCTATGCCTTTGCAATTTGGATTGGAATGGGAGTGGCTGCTCTCTGGAAAGTACTCTGCCTGCTCACTGAAAAGAAGAAAAAGCCGGAGGCTACCGCCACAGTCATTCCCTCCGAGAACTCCGATATCTCCGAGAACTCCGACAACTCCGGCAACTCCGATATATCCGATATTTCTACTAATCCTAAGGCTCCCGCATTAGCATGGATAGCTGCTATCCTCTCCTTGATAGTTCCAATCCAGATGGTATCACAGACATGGGACGACCATGACCGCTCAGGCAGATACGCAATGCGTGATTTCGCCATCAACTATCTCAATAGTCTCGAACCTAATGCGATAGTATTCTGCAACGGCGACAACGACACATTCCCTCTTTGGTATGTCCAGGAAGTGGAAGGCGTTCGCCCCGACGTGAAGATTATCAACCTCAGTTATCTGAACTCAGACTGGTATGCCAACCAGCAACTCCTCCAAAGCTATGATGCCACTCCGGTGGCGTTCACTGCCCAACCTAAGGATTACGCTTATGGCAAGCTTGATGTCACTCTTCCGGGTCGCGAAGGCGCTGCCGACCTGCTCACGTCGCTGAAAGCACTCTATGCCGGCCAATATGATGCACGATATGGCTATCCGATGCTAAGTTCTTCCATTGTCACTATTCCAGTGGATAAGCAAAAAGTGCTTGAGCGTGGTCTCGTGGCTCCGGAAGACTCTGCCCTCATCGAAGACAAAATCATAATTGATCTTGCCAATACAGAGTCCGTAAGATCTAAAGGTTATGTGGGTCTTGGCGAAACATTGATGCTCGACATCATTGCCACTAACGCTGCCAACGGTTGGGAACGCCCGATCTACTGGGCTTCTACAGTAGGGCCATATTATCATCTTGGTCTAACTCCCTACGTGAGAAGCACCGGAATGACTCATCAGCTCACTCCAACCATCCAGCCTGACATGGCTCCACGCACCGACCGCGCCCTCGACGTTGTCAAAAACTATAAATGGGGTGGCGCAGACAAGGCTACGGATAAAAATAAGATATATTACGATGAGACTGCTCGCCGCATGCTGGTGTCTACCCGCACATCTATGGTGGATGTGGCAAGCCGACTCCTATCCGAAGGCGACATGGAGCGAGCAAAAGGCGACAGCCTGAAAGCTCACTCAAAGTATCAGCAGGCTGCTGAAGTGGTGGATCTATTGGAGAAAAACCTCAGTGATAAGGCTGCTCCATATTCTCTATCAACTGCACTGACCCTAGCACAACTCAACTGCGAACTTGCAGGCGATGATGTGCTAAAAGACAAGAAACGTCTTGAGAAAGGTCGCAACCAACTCCTAAGTCTGATCGATAAGTATAGCAAAAATGTAGCATACAATGTGCTAATGCGCTATAACTTCGGCAGCCCGGCATTGACGTATGAAAACCAACTTATCCCCTACCAGTATTATCGCTTCTTAGAGTTGTATTACAAATATGGCGGTAAGAAAGAGGATGTTACGCCTATACTTCAACGCTATGGAATCAGTGAAGATAATCTGAAAAAAGACTACGAGAACTATTTGAGAATGCAAAATGGCCAGCCTGCTCAAGCAGAGGAAGGCATAACCTTGGAGCAATTCGAAGATGAGATAGCAAAATATTGCGAGATTGCCAACTTGATGGCATCGCTATCGCCTGAAGAATACGCTAAGCGTTCCAATGATGAGAAGCAAATTGACTCCGTACTCTACAGCATTATTGAAATCTATCTTGAGAGCGGAGGCAAGGAAGAGAATCTTCAGAAATATGAACAATATCAGAAGCTCGACAAGGCCCGTGCCAAGCGTCTGAGCGACATGACTCAAGGTTTCTGATGCTTCTCCCTCAGGAAAGAATTCCTTGGATACTACGGTTTTCCGCGTTTCGCCGAGATGTAATATTCCGGCTTGACGACGGAAAACCGTCTGTATATCTGACTTTTGACGACGGTCCTATCCCTGAGTCAACTCCCTGGCTATTGAAGACTCTCGAAGAATATGATGCTAAGGCCACTTTCTTTATGGTGGCTGACAATGCAAGGCGATATCCGGAACTGCACAAAGCAGTGTTGGATGCCGGACACGCAATAGGAAACCACACTTTCCATCATAAGCCACCACTCAGTCAAGACAACGATTATTTTATCTCCGATGTGGCTATTGCCGACGAAGTGCTTCGTTCTCGCCTATTCCGTCCTCCTCATGGTCTCATCAAAAGAAGCCAACAAAAGGCACTCACTGATGCCGGATATAAAATCATAATGTTCGACCTCAACACCCTTGACTATCGCAGCGACCGCACCCCTAAGCAAATAATAGAATCTGTGGCAAAAAATGTCCGGCCAGGCTGCATCATCAATTTCCACGACTCCTTGAAAAGCATCGACAAACTCAAAGAAGCGTTGCCTCAAATTCTCAACCTACTCCGGTCGCGTGGCTTTACTCTATTACCGCTGCCTTCTTAATACGATCATTTTTATTTGCCAAAATAAATAGCATCACCATTTTTTAAACAAACCAAATCCACATAATCATGAAGAATAAAAAAACTTTTAGATTTTCAGCAATTTTGCTTTTTCTTGCGTTTTTCACTATGTCCGCTTATGCTGACGTAATCCAACAGAAAGACACTGTCACAGGTATTGTCATCGACAAAGATAAGCAGCCTCTACCCGGAGCGAAAGTCGAGATTGAAGGTCAGCCATATTCTGCGTTCACCGACCTTGACGGTCGCTTCAACATCAAATATGAACCGGGTGCAAAGAAGGTTCTCGTGACGTATCCTAAAACAAAACCGGCAAAGAAGAAAATCTCACCGGATATGATCATCCAGGTAGGACGCAATTGGCGACAGGCTCCTGACCATTATCAATGGTTTGTCGGCGCCAACATTGGTATCGGATTAACAGCTGCTGATTTTAATTTTGCATATACTGATCCAGATGGCCACTATCAATATGAGTACACAGATGGTTTTATAGCACCTACTATAAGCGTTATGGCAGGCAGGGTGAAAGTCGTCGGTTGGTATGTTAAGGCTTTTGCCAGTCCATCTATAAAAGGCATAGACCGTGAGATTCCTAACAATCACTACTACAACATGGGAGCAATCCTTGGAGGCATGGTAAGACTCGGCTCACCCATACACCTTTATCTTGGAGGAGGTTTTGCATACTCAGATTTTACTGAAATACCAAACTATCTCATCAATCATTATAACTGGCAAATTGACTTGGGACTCCTTTTTAGGATAAAGGATCATTTCGGCTTCAACATTAGTGTGAATTGCGGCACTAATATCAGATACAACTACATCAATGCATCATTCTTAAACTACGGAGCATCATACTTCTTTTAGTCCAGCACATTAACCGTTATACATATAAAAATGGCAGCCGATTTGCAAACCGGCTGCCATTTTTATATGCTTCGACTTTATATCATACGAGATGCGAGATTAGGGATTCTCTGTCGCCGGGCAAAAGATCTATCACCGGAATCTCTATCATGGTGTAGGCACCGGGTGAAAGACGCATTGCTGCGCGAGCCACTCCCACGAGAAGCTGCGCTGTAAGTGCAGGATTGTTGATCGACATATTGAACTCAAAACGTTGGTTCTGAGTCTTGCCTGACACTCCCTTGCGAACCATATGCACACCATGGCCCATATCCTTGACAGCATCCACGCTCTCCACTGCCATTACATGGGTTTCATCGGAAGCAAAGTAAGGATCCTCCTTCACTGCCTTGGCAACATCATCCAATTTTGCTCCATCTTCAAGTTCTACATACACCATGCGGCGATGCATACCGTCACCCTTGGGCATAGTCATAGAAAGTGCATTCTTGACTCCCGGTTTCGACTTAACACATACTGTATGCCCCATGCTCATACCTGGACCAAAATTTGTATGGGTCAAGCCCTTGGGAGCTGCTGCTTCCATAAGAGTGCGCACGATAGAGTCACTTCCCGGATCCCAGCCGGCTGAAATCACTGAAACCTTACCGGCTTTCTTTGCTGCCGCATCAAGCGAACGACGCAAATCAAGTATCGAAGTATGGATATCAAAACTGTCTACCGTATTGATTCCCATTGCAAGGTATTGAAGCGCATATTTCTCCACCTCACGTGTAGGTGTGCAGAGAATAGCCACGTCTACATGCCCCAACTCCTTTATGTCAGTCACCACCTTATATGGTTTCAGTTCTGCCGGCACATCTGCCACATTGCGGCGCACAATTCCCGCTATTTCAAAATCAGGTGCCGCCTCCAATGCTTCTACTGTGAAGTGGCCGATATTGCCGTATCCCACTACGGCTGCACGTATCTTTGTCATATTATTTTATATTATTTATTTAGTTATTTCCTATTCCTCGATTTCCTTATTCGGAAGCATATCTACAAATTATTCATTTATTGAAAAAGTAGCAGAATCCTATATTCGTATAAGAGGCATAAAAATAATCTGAATTCTTACTTTCACCAACATTCATACTCCAGTTGATACCGAAATTATCTTTTATCCTGAAGAGTAGTCCCATATCAAACTGATATGCGGTTTTATGATAATAATCTTGGGGAATTTCTGAAAAATTGGTATGGGTAAATCCACCGCCTAAATAGAGATGCAATGGACATCCAAGCCTTACCATACCTCCTACAATCATTCCGAGGTTAGAGCATCGGCTGTTTGTATAATCATAGCCCGTCGATGATTCTATAGCCGGATTGACAAATGCTTTCACATACCATCCGACTACTTTTACCCTACCAGCCATTACACTTATTGTAGGTGAATAAAAATCAACATCGTAATGGTTTCGATAATAATCCCAATCGTTTCCATCTTCTTCCGGTGTCCTCGGAAAGTAAATATCCGGGAATGTCATACCTATACCGATGTTTGCTCCTACAAACCATTGATACCTCTCCGGCACTTGACGCCAAGTCCTGCCTACCTGGACTGTCATATCAGGTTGGATTTTCTTCTTGATGGCTCTCGCCTTTGGATAAGTGACAAGCACTTTCTTTGCTCCCGGTTCACATTTTATGTTGAATCGACCGTCAATGTCGGTAAAAGCGGAATATGACTGACCCAATATCTCAACTTTCGCACCGGGTAGAGGTTGCTTCTTTCTGTCAATGACCGTCCCTGTTACTGTATCTTTTTTCTGGATTACGTCAGCCAAGGCTTGATCACCAAAGAAACCGGCAATCAGCAAAAATGATACGATTCTTAACAAACATGCTTTCCTCATATGGTATCTTCAACTTAACGAATTACTAATTTAGAAACTTTATTCCCCTCTTTCTTAATCAATACAGTCCCTGCAGCCGGATTCTCGACCGGCAGACCACTGAGATCATAATATTTTACAGGGGCAACACCCTCAGTCTCAACATCGGCTACCGAAGTTGAAACTTCAACATAATCGAAATATTCAGCTCGCAATACGTATTCGCTTACCATCTCGCCTGTACCAGGATCCGGATACTCCTCACTCAACGTATAGGTGCTCGGCATGCCGGCTTGGTCATACTCTACTACTCCTACTACTCTTTCCTCATATTCTTCACCTTCCTCTGTCTCTGTCTGAGACGACAGCAACATCAAGCCCCAATCATCATAGCGTTCCTCTTCTTTACTGCTATACATAGGCATTCCCATGAAATAAGTGGTTCCGATCACAATATACCCGTCATTTTCCAAGGGAGTATATTCAGTGACCGCATCCATCGGAATTCCATCCACCTCCGTTTTCATTCTCACAGTATAGGCTTCGCTCCCCTCTGCGTATTCCACACTCATGTCAAATCCAAGTTCATCATCATCTATCTCATAATGAGCCGACAATATTCGGTTATTGCCAAGGAAAAGCAGTTCTACATCATAAATCTGCCCATCTGTTTTGTCCCATTTAATGTCTGTGATCTTTGTTCCTTGATCCCAGTAATAATCTTTCCCATCATAACCGAGGACTTCCTCTAAAATAGAAACGGCTTTCCCATCTTCTCCATATTCAATTGAAATACGCTGTGTCGGATCATAATATCCTTGAAACAGGACAGCGATCACCACCGATGTGATATTTCCATCGTCATTGCGAGTGATGCGACGCTCATAATTGTTGCCTACAAGCATCCAATCATTGTTCATCCAGAGCCATTCAGTACGCTTTGTGATGACATTGGTCAAGATAGGGTCATACTCAAATTCTGTCTTTTTATAATTACTGTAATTAACTCCGTCTGACGACACTTGCGACTCTTTGTAGGTCACCTTGCCATGCTCGTTAAACTCACAAATTGTATTCACATAGTCTCCTTCCCCATCTATCGACAATTCTCTGACAGCATTCCCTTGCGAATCGTAGGTATAGGCTGTCTCTTCATCGAGCATCCATCGCCTGCCATTCCATCCATATGTCTTGGTGGTAGAAGGCTTGAACTTTAGTGCCATTTCAGATATTTTCTTCTTAACAGAATTACTCTTTTTCTGCGTCCCCTCTGTCCGCATATGCTTTGCTATCCGAAGTGGTGACGGCGATGATGCCACAGCAGGTAAG
>CAMWQF010000003.1 GCA_947176285.1 uncultured Porphyromonadaceae bacterium | reverse complement strand
CGATGAAGACAACAGGATACATGTATTCCAACACATTGGGATTCCTTTTCACATCAGCCTCCGTACTGCTCTTTCGGCGGTGTTCTTCGAATCCTATAGTTTCAATAATTATCTCCGCAATTATTGTAGCATGCTATTTCATAGCCGGATTCTTTGCACTCTTGGCAGGGGCTTTATGCTCCATCATTGCTATCAAGGCTGCGGTAATGGAAAAAAAGTATGCCAATTACGCCACTGCTGTAATCACTGTTCTTCTGATTATCGTATTGCCCCATCTGTACTACACATATTTCCACGGCAACACTGTTGATAACGACTATCTGTATCTGAAAGGATTACCGGAACTTATGATGGAAAGTTACGATAAATATCTTTGGATGCCATTTATTATTTCTACTGCAGTTTATATTTTTATTTCTTTATTGGATGGCACAATTTTCCTAAAAGATAGAGCAATAGTAAGATGGATAAGTGCAGCGGCAGTAGCATCAGGTATGATCTGGGGCACTATGGCTGAGCGCAAAAGCGAACAACTGCGAGCCACAGTGCTCATGCTTCAGCATCTTGACAATAGCGACTGGGAAGGGATGGTATATGTCATGTCGCGCATCAAAGAATCTGCCAACTACACTATGCTGCTTATATATAATATGGCATGGGTCAATTTAGGAAATGAATCCATCGACTTATCAGCATATTCTCCGCAAAAATCAGATGCCAGACATTCGGAAAAATTTTCCATGACGGCATTTGTACAGGTGCCTGTATATTACAATATCGGACGCTTCAATGAGTCTTACCGTTGGGCAATGGAACACACTGTGCAGTATGGCAAACGTGCATTCTTCATGAAATACATGGTGAGAGATGCCCTGATGAAAGGAGACGTACGTCTTGCCAAACGCTACAACGACATACTGCTTTCAACCATGTTCCACCGCAAATGGGCAGAAAATATGAACCGATACATAGAAAACCCTTCACTAATGGAATCTGCTCCTGAATTCAAACATATATTCGCAATAACACAGATGCAAAAACCACAATAACATATGCAACTAAAAACAACGATCTTTACGCTTATGGCACTCACCATGGCTTCTTGCTCAAAACAAGCGAGCATCAACTATCCTGACGCCCCAACCGATGGAACCATCGACAATTATTTCGGCATCGAGGTCAACGACCCCTACCGTCCGCTTGAGAACGACACAGCGGCAGAGACCCTTGCTTGGGTGGAGGCAGAGAATGCCGTCACTCAGGAATATTTATCGAAAATCCCTTTCAGAGGTAAAATACGCGACCGAATAGAGCAACTAAACGACTATCCCAAAATCGGACTTCCATCTAAAAAAGCAGATGGGAAATACTACTTCTACAAAAACGACGGTCTTAAAAACCAAGCCGTGCTTTACCGCTCAGACACTCCTGACGGCGAGGGCGAGGTTTTCCTCGATCCCAATGCACTTTCCGACGACGGGACGGTAGCACTCACCGGAGTATATCAGTCGCACGATGGCAAATATACCGCTTACACCATCTCACGAAGCGGAAGCGACTGGACCGAAATATATGTGATGGACACAGCCACCGGCAAACTCCTCGACGACCACATCGAATGGGCAAAATTCACTGCCGCCGCTTGGCATGGCGACGGGTTCTACTACAGTGCTTATGAAAAGCCCGAGGAAGGGAAAGAATTCTCGAATGCCAACACATACCACAAAGTGTACTATCACAAAATAGGAACTCCCCAAAGCACTGACAAAGTGATTTTTGAAAACCGCAACGCACCGCTTCATTTCCACAGCGTCGACATTACCGACGATGAGTCGACTCTAATTGTGATGGGTGGAGGCGCAGGAAACGGAAACTCACTATACATAAAAGACCTCACCAACCCAAATTCACAATGGGTGGCGGTAGAGGAATCGCAAGATAATGACATCAGTGTCATTGAAGCCCGCAACGGCAAACTCTATATTTTCACATCGGCAGATGCACCGAAATATCGTCTTGTGACTGCTGACATCAAGGCTCCTCAACGGAAGAATTGGCAAGACCTCGTGCCAGAAAACAACGCTGCCGTACTGGTAGACGCACGCTTTGCAGGCGATAAACTTATTCTCACCTACGACCAGGATGCTTCTCACCACGCATATGTCTACAACACAGATGGCTCAAAAGAACGTGAAATTTCTCTTCCCGGATATGGGACACTATCTTTCTCCACAAATCCCGAAGATACCGAGACCTTCTACGCTTTCTCTTCATTCACCACTCCATCTCAAATCATGGCTTATGATGCGTCTACCGGCGAAAGCAAACTTTTCCACGCCACAGAACTTCCGGGATTCAATCCTGACGACTATGTGACAGAACAAGTGTTCTATCCTTCCGCTGATGGAACAGAGATACCGATGTTTATCACATATAAGAAAGGACTGAAGAGAGACGGCAAAAACCCTGTATACCTCTACGGATACGGAGGCTTTAACATAACCCTCAACCCGGGTTTCTCTGCCAACCGTCTGTTCTGGCTTGAAAATGGCGGCATTTATGCACAGGCAAACCTTCGAGGTGGCGGTGAATACGGAGAGGAATGGCATCTTGCAGGAACCAAACTTAACAAAAAGAATGTATTTGACGATTTCATTGCAGCCGCAGAATACATGATTGATCAGGGATGGACCAACAAAGACCTCCTCGCAATAGAAGGTGGAAGCAACGGCGGTCTGCTTGTGGGTGCGGTCACCAACATGCGTCCGGATCTCTTCAAAGTTGCCATACCACGTGTGGGTGTAATGGATATGATGCGCTACCATCTTTTCACTATCGGATGGAACTGGGCTACGGATTACGGCACATCAGACGAATCCCCGGAAATGGCTAAATATCTTCTCTCCTACTCCCCGACACACAACATCAAGAATGACGGAACTAAATATCCGGCAATATTAATCACCACTGCCGATCATGACGACCGCGTAGTTCCGGCTCACTCTTTCAAGTATGCAGCCACATTGCAAGCCGCCGACACCGGTGATGCTCCAAAACTGATCCGTATCGATAGCAATGCAGGACACGGAGCCGGCAAACCGATTGCCAAAATCATCGATGAATACACCGACATCTACTCATTTATCTTTGAGAATATGGGGCTTACTCCCACTGAAAAAAGTGAGTAAAATCAGCACTAAATAAAAAATAAATAAGAGAGATGCTTCCGGGCGTCTCTCTTATTTTTTGCATGCAACTCCACTTTTATCTATAGCAGGCTTGGACAGGGGGATTATTGACTTTCCTGAGAATATCCTGACGTGCTACTTTGACAGGCTGAACAAGGAATTCAGGCACATTGTATGATTTCATCAGATCCTTGTAGTATGAAGGAGTCTCTTGCGGCACTACAAACGCCTTGCTGTCACGTCCTGAGACGTCAACATATGCCAGATAGGGGCGAGTATAGCTTCCGTCATCACGACGCGAACTGAACACTATCCAGCGCCCATTAGACGACCACGTGTGATAACTGTCCGTATCGTCGCTGTTGGCATTCTCCAATGCACGTTCTTTTCCTGTGGAAAGGTCTTTTATCCAAAGGTCGCTTTCTTTATGCCATATATGGAAAGTGCCGAAAGGAGCCTTGCAATATAGAAGGATTTTTCCATCGGGAGAGACTCTCGGAAGCAACGCACTTGCCTCTTCGGAAGTTGCGTATACGATCGTATCCGGTTCGGAAAAACTACGGGTAGCCAAGTCAAAATCTCTGCTTACAATGTCATAACGTATATCATAGTAATGATTCTCAATGTTTTCCGGAGTGACTCCGTCAGGGTATCTTGCCACTGAATAATAGAGTTTTTTTCCATCAGGACTCCATGCGGGAAATGTCTCAAGAAGATTTGGATCGCCGGCTATATGCGACACTTCATGCGTCTTCATATCGTAAAGTATCAAATCGGAACTTCTGTCATATACTTCTATTTTCCTGTCGCCGGAATAAAAGAATTTCTGTTGAGTGTCGTTGACAGAATATGCTATCAGGTCAAGCGTAGGGTGCCATGCCGGATACACTCCGGCAGACATGGTGCTGTCAGTCTTAAGATTCACCTTCACCACAGAATCCCCAGCCATTATTACAGTACCCCCATTTCTCACTCTGACATGAAACATCGAAGCCTTATCCTTATAATGATTTCGAGGCACATGGCAATTCATGCACTGTCCGCGCCGCTCATCAGTGGGAGCAGCATTATTATGAATCACCGTTTCCTCAAATGAAGTGAGGTCTCGCTGATTGAGAGAAATTGCAGAATACTGCACAAACGAAGGTTCGATTAGACGATAACTGATATATGGGTCGATCTCCTCTTCCGCCACATGATTGGAAAAGGCATAAAGTTTCCACTTGTCGCCATTACGGACAAACACTTCATATTTAAGGTCTTTTCCCTTAGATTCCTGAAGAAGCTTATGCCATTTCTTCATATCCCATTTAATGGGGTTGCCTGAAGCCACCAACGCACGTCCGTCACTTCCCGACACACGTGCCACATATTCATCACCCGGCATATCGACCTCAAAATTCATCGGAGCGATATTGGGAGGCACTACAATATCCACATAGTCAGGCACAAGCACAGGCTTAGCATTAGCATCCTCTACATTATTTACAGGCACTTTTGCTTTTCCACATCCAGTTAAAATCCCTACCACTGCCACTATCACAAATATATATCTGAATTGCATCATATTCCGGAATAAAAATTATAATAATAAAGCATATTAAAGGGAGTCTCTGCAAGAAATGCAAAGACTCCTTTATAACGTTGAAATATATTCAATTCGTATATTATCAGAAAGGATATTTGCCCTCAGAGGCTCCCAGGAAAAGGCCGTCGAGCTGGTATGAGCGGATTATAGAGCCGTCACGTCTGCTGATATCGCCACCCGTCTCCCAGAAGAATGGAACACAACCGGCATTCTTTGCCTCGCGTGTCACCTCTCTATTCCAGAGCAATTGGCTTGCCTGATGCTTTTCTTTATCTACACCTGCGATGTTGGAGCGGTCCTCGCATACACAGTATTCTCCAAGTATTGTAGGATAACCTTTGTCAACGAAATTCTTCTTCATAAGTTGCATCTGGTCTCTCACATAGTCTTCCTCTCCCCAGGTGCTGTTGCGGTCGGAACCTGCCACGTGGTTATCCTTACCCCAATACCATGCTGCCTTACCCCAACTTTCATCAGTCTTCATCATATTGAAATTATAGGGAGCATAGAAATGGGCCTCCACCATAAGGCGGTCTGCCACAACATCCTTGGGCATTTGGAAATAGCCTTCTGCGGCTATCTCGATGTTGGTATTGGGTACCGACATCACGAGAATACGGTCAAGGTTGTTTCCTCCCGTAGCGCGAACAGCATCAAGCATAGTCTGTTCATATTTCATTATGGCATCTATACTGCGTTCCTTATTGGCTTTCTTCTCAGCAGCAGTGTAGGTATGACCTTTACCGTCATTTGCATCCTCATTCACCGGAGGTTCGTTCAACGCAGAGAAAAGGAGACGCTGGTCATAATGGTTGAGCTTGGTAGCAATCTGAGTCCAATAAGAAGCAAACTTGGCATTGACTGCCTCATCAAACCCCTTTTTGCATGCATCTCCTTCGATCCAGCCGTTGTCCCAGTGTGTATTCACAAGAGCATACATACCCTTTCCTATTACCCAGCCGACAACCTCATCAACTCTGTCAAGCCAGGCAGCGTCGATTACGCCGTCCTTAGCATGGGCATCCCACGCGCAAGGAATTCGAACTGCGTTAAAGCCCATATTTGCAAGAGCCGTCACATAAGTCTCGTTGACCGGCATACTCCAGTCCCCTTCACCTCCGGGACACTCCATCGTGTTGCCGATATTGATGCCGGCATACATGTCAGCAGCAATCTCTTTTGCAGTCTTGCCGGAAATGGCTGCAACGTTTGCTGCACCCTGACGCACTGTCACATTTGCAATGCTTTTTCCGACAGCCAGCACTATCAACCCTTCGCGTTCCCTGCCTGAATTGTTCGGAGCATAGGTGAACGACAGAATATTTTCATCAAGTGAGCGTGTGCCGTCTTGCTTGATCCAATCAGGAAGATTCAAAGCCGGCTCACCGGTGGCTACATATTTAATGCTGAGTTTTCCACCCTTTGCATCCAGAATGCCATTCGGGTCAATGCTTCTCACCTCGACGAGATCTCCTGACACCTGAGATACCTTCACGATACTTTTCTCGTTGCCGGCTACGACAGTGATTTCCGCTTTGCGTGTCTCTCCTGAAACGTTGGGTTCAGCCTTAATTTCAACGGTATATATACCGGTAGTGAGATTCTTGACTTCGCCAATGTGCAGCCAATCAGCATCCGTAGTAAGTGTTGGCTTCACGGAAGCCTTGATATTAAGGGTCTGCGCTCCTTCATTGGAAAGAAGCAACTCATCCTTCACGGTCATACCTCCACTGTCGCCCCAAGATGGAGAAGGATGATCTTCTCCGCATGAGCTTAGAAGCCCTATAGAAAGCAACGCAAAAGTAAAAAATAAATTCTTAAGTTTCATGAAAATTTATGTTTTAAATTGGGGAAAGAGTCCGGTAATCAGCCGGGCCCTTTCTGTGAAAATATTATTCCTTTATAAGGAGTTCTCAATCGCCCATCTTCACTTCAAAAGTAACTTCGAGCGAACTATTGAAAACATAGTTGGGAGCAGTATCCAGATTCAAGCCCCATTGATGGAAGAAATAGCGGCGATAGGTGTTCGGATCATCCCCCGTACCTCTCTCTATCACTTCATCGGAGAAAGAAATCGAATTGCCGTCGACCTTTACATCCTTAATGGTTACGTCTACATTTGGATAATCAATCAAGATATTCGGAATATCGAGGTACATACCGCCGGGACCCTCTTCAGGCACAGTTCCATAGACAGTAGCAGTATATACTCCATCACCGGTAAATATCACCGGATCACTTGCCACACTTAATGCCCAATTAGTGCTAAAATAGTTTAATGTTGCAGCATATGCCGGCTCATCAGAACCTGTGCCACCGCCGCTGCCGGCTGTAGGCACGAAGTGATATGCCATATATTCAGGTTTTTCGCTTGAGAGGGCACCAAGCCAGATTCCTGCCACATTGCCGTAGACATTCTTTTCAATTTGGAGGATACGTAGGCTGTTTTCAGCATCAACTGCGAAACTTGCCCATCCTACAAGAGAGAATGACTTAATAGGCTCTGAGAAAGTATAAATACCATTGTCACTCAATTCATATGTGCAATCTATGGTTGATCCATCAGGGTAAACAAACTTGGCTGAATTGCCGTTGCTGTCAAGAGTCATTGAGAAGTCGGCATATGACGCAGGATCAGGAGTGCCAAGCCAATCAGGATAATCTTCCGGATTGTGCCATCCGTTCATAAGAGACCCGTCAAGGTTAGCCCAGTCGAGAGGATTCTTGTCAGAGAGTACCCACTTCACGGAAGTGATGACAGTCTGAGACACATCTTCTCTCCATCCATCCGGCAATTCCGGTTCTTGAGACACCTCAGCTGCCTGATAATTATCAAAATAATCCTTAGTCACATAGTTGAGCGATGTTGCAGAACCTGCAGTGAGGCCGTCCTGGATAAGCTGCATACCGAAATCAGAAAGATAGAGAATCTTGCATTCACGCGACATCACTCCATTATTGCTGGAATTCAATGGATAAACACCTGAGAATGAGATGGTGTGATTATCCACGTCAAGAAGATAGCTTCCCTTCTCGATCACATTGCCATCTGCATCCGAGATCGTGACATTGGCACCATCAATAAGATCAAATGTAATATAGCCATAATTCTTGGCTTCACACATCCATGAGTTTCCTGAATATTCAGCAGGCCAATACCATCCGGCATTATTCTCACCATCAGACGCAGGGACCTCACTTGGATCAATTGCTGTAGCCGGATCCCAATCCTTGCCACTGTCCTTGTAATTGTTAACAGCAGTTTCAGTCTCTGTGGTTGCATGAAGATGATCCCATGTGTAGTTAGGATTCCAATACCAATGCGGACCATTCCAGAAAGTAGTCTTTGTAGATCCATCCTCAAGCACAGCAAGGTCAAGTTGCCATGTCTTGCTATTGCCAACGCCACCACTGATACGTTTCCACAGATAATGGTCAACAAATTCGGCACAGAACTCATCCACTGTAAAGGAATAAGGATTACTCCATACATATCCGCCACGAGTATTCACACCCATCTGAACCTCATATTCTCCATCAAAGGGAATCTGAAGGGTCACCTCATTGGTGTTACGACGCCCCTGTGGAGTGACCCATGCCACTGCATAACTGGAAGGCATCAGGCTCTTGAGATGTATGATGTTGGGGTTTTGAGCATCATGCTCCACGGTGAAAGCCACGCCTTCCACGAGTTGTGCCGGATCTATGTCGGGAGCCGGCATCGAGTACTCATCCGCACAAGACGAAACGCTGAAAGCCATCGTACCGACGAGGGCTATCCGGCTAATATATTTAAAAGTTTTTATCATATTTAGATTGGCATTATTCGAAGATCTTATAATAATGTGGAGCAAGGAGCATCCCAATGATGTAATTCATTAACGCAAAAAAGCATTCAAAATTATCTAAATCTTCAAAGTATCAATACTTTAACTTTTTATCACTAAAATTAACTGTTTATCAGTTTTCCCATCCGGGATTCTGCTTCAACTTGTAGTTGGAAAGCGTGATCTGGTTGTTGGGAATCTGGAAGAGACCCTTTTTCGCAATGATATTCTCGCGCTTGTAGTTTACAGTAGCATCTACACCGCCATTCTTCACCGGACCGGCAGAAGCACATACAGCGTCAGCAAGCACATCAACTCCTTGACGAAGAAGATCCCAATAACGTATACCCTCGAAAGCAAGTTCAATAGCACGCTCATTCATGATATTCTCAAATGTAGCAGGAACTGAAGCCATGCCTGCACGATTACGAACCTCATCAAGGGCATCTTGTGCACTCTTTGAAGGGACACCACCAAGTTCGGCTATCATGAGCAGAACGTCGGCATAGCGCATAAGCACATAGTCTTGGGTATTCTGCTCTTGAAAATTAGCAGTTCCTTCTTCTTTTGAAGCATTCAAGCCATTGGCATATGCGATAGGGGAATATTTCTTCACACAATAGCCGGTAAACTCGCGCCAACCTGCCACTGCATCTGAATAACTCGAAGACTCTGCAATACCCTCCGAAGCTGTATTGATAATCGAAGCCGTAAGTCGCGGATCATCAGGAGAATACTTATTTACAAACGACGGACAAACTGTAGCCGCTCCCCAGCCATTAAGATAGGGTGCAAAAGTAAGGTTTCGCATACCAAACATCACCTGCCAGCGGTTGGAGTCGTTATTGCCGTCATAGTCCTGACTTGGAGTAAACTTCTGCTGAAGCATGAACTCCGAGTTTGCCTGTCCGGCAAAAGTGGAAAGTTCCGGATCCCATGAATCTTCGCCAAGAGGCACAAGAGAAGCCGCAGGCCAAAGATTCTTGAATTCTGACACCAGAGCATAATTGCCGTTCTTTACGATATCCTCCAGACCATCAAGCACTTCCTGCTTTGTCAGATTTTCGAGATCCTTGCCGTAGTAACCTGTATAGTATAGATACACGCGGGCAAGCATTGCCTCCATCGCATATTTTGTGATTCTGCCATTATCACTATTAGCGAGATTCGCGTCGGCAGGGATATTGGCAATCGCATATTTCATATCATCGACTATGGCTTTATATACCTCTGCAGGATCTGCCTGCTCACGGTTTTCATCTACAGCCTCCAGGAACAATGGGATATTACCCCACATTCTTACCATGTCGAAATAAAGAATGGCACGAATAGCGCGGCATTCGCCCATATACAGTCCGCGTTTTCCGCTTTCTCCAATCCAGTTGATCTGCTCTTCATGGTCGCAAAGTTCGTTGCAACGGTAGACAGCACCGTAATACACCTTCCAATCCTGCTCATACAGATTCTGGTCGGCAGGAGAGAGAGAAAGGTCAAACTGGTCCATTGCCTGATAACCGTAACCGTCAGTCGATCCGGTGCCGCCGTAACATTCATCGCTAAGCACATCAGAAGCAAGCATAAAACCTACTCCGGGGCATGAACTGATCTGACGCCATCCGTCATAGCAGCCGATTAGGGCACGCCAAGCATCCCCTTCTGTCTTATAGAAATTCTCGGTATTTGACTCCACTTTCGACGAAACGTCGAGGAAACTTTCAGCGCAGCCAGTGGCTATAGAGACGAGGGCTGCAGCAGCGAATCCGAGAGAGAATATATTTGATTTAAATATTTTCATTGTTTTGGATTATTTCGTAGTAACTTTATCAAATTTAAGCATAACATCATTTGCAAATAATAATTGTGCATTATGAATTATGCATTTTTAGAAACCGAGATTTACTCCAAAGAGTACTGTGCGTGGAGTCGGATAGAAGCCAAGGTCAACACCGCTCACCCAGCCTGAAGTACCATAACCGATCTCCGGATCCATACCGTTATATTTTGTAAATGTAGCGAGGTTCTGCACCTGTACATACAGGCGGGCTTGGCTACACCACTTCTGCTTCATCAGAGGCGCAAAGTCATAACCTAAAGTAAGGTTGCTGATGCGGAAGAAATCGCCATTGTGGAGAAAGAGATCTGAAACTGCTGCATTCACTTGGGTATTTGTCACTCGAGGAATACGATTTGAGGTTCCTTCTCCTGTCCAGCGTTGGAGCACTTCTGTAGTGTAGTTCGATCTCTGATTAGTCCAGTCGCGATAGCTTTGGAAAATCTTGTTTCCTGCCACACCCATGCCTACAATGCCAAGGTCAAAGTTCTTCCAATAAAGATTGATGTTTAAGCCATAAGTGAACTTTGGCACACCATTGCCAAGGTCTACCTTATCATTGTCATTGATCACACCATCGTGGTCTTGATCCACATATTTCACATCTCCGGGGCGCACATTCGACTGGTAAACACCGTTTCCGGCTGCTATCCACTCATCGATTTCCTGCTGGTTCTGGAAAATGCCCGCTGTCTGGAAGCCCCACCAGTAGCCGATGGCATGTCCATTCTCAGCACGATAGAATTCCGGCGCATTGGGGAATATCACATTTGATTCTCCGTGTATGATTCCGTCTTCAGTTGGAATTGCGCCCACTTTATTTTGATTATAGGTAAAGTTCACTCCTACATTATAAGCGAAATCCTTACCAATCACATCATTCCATGTCAGATTAAGTTCGACACCGCTGTTTACTACGTCACCACCGTTGATATAGGGTGCACCCGCTCCGGAAGTAGCCAGAATCGGTGGCTGCACAAGCCAATCTTTTGTAGTCTTCCGATACCAGTCAAAGTTAACGTGCAGTCTGCTGCTCAGCATAGCAGCATCAAAACCAACATTCACCTGTTCAGAAGTTTCCCATGTCAGGTCGGCATTTCCAAGACGGTTGGGATAGGCACCCCAATTGGTGGCAAGGCTTGATGCGTAGTCATTGTAGGTTCCGTTTGGACCAAGATATTCACCAAAGAAGTAATGTGTATTGGTGACTTTGATAGGAGCCAGATACATATATGGATCGATATTCTGGTTACCTACCTGACCCCAGCTGGCACGTATTTTCAAGAAATCAAGCCAACCTCTTGAAGCCTCCATGAAATTTTCACTTGTGATGTTCCAGCCGGCAGAAATAGATGGAAACCAACCATAACGGTGACCTCTTGCAAATCTTGAAGAACCATCGCAACGCAAGGTGAAGTCAACCATATATTTTTCCTGCCAGTTCCAACCCAAACGTCCGAAATAACTTACAGATCGGTTCACATCGTGCGGTTTTCCTGCTGCACTAAGACCATCAGCGGTAGTTGCTGCAGTGCCGTTGGTTACCCAAGCATAGGGCCATGTATCAAATCCTTCCTTCAAATATCCCTGCTTACCTTCGAGATACGTTCCTTCATAACGATATGATTCCATACCCAGAAGTGCATTGAAGGAATGGTCTTTTATATTGAAATCGTATGAAATGGTATTGGTCCATGTCATGCCAAGCCCTCTATTCATATTCTGCATAACAGAAGTATGAGTTGACATACTATATATATCGAGCTGATAAATCGGAGTAAACGAGCGATATTCAGAACTGTTGGCGACTGCACCGAAAACAGTACGGAGTTTAAGATTCTTTATCGGCTCAATCTGTGCATATACATTTCCGGTGAAGGTTGCCCCCTTATTGGAATTTATATTTGTGAGCATCATCTTACCATAAGGGTTGCCGTCAGCATCATACCAGTCGCTATGAGTCGTGTCGTTGAAATCTCCATCCTTATTATAGACCGGAGAAAGAGGAGATGTCCTGAAAGCGGCAGTAAGCGTATTGTTCCAGATATTACCTACACCTATACCGTTGCTTTTCTTATATACAAAATTTGCCTGCTCACCGATAGTGACAATTCCGCCGAAGAACTTATGGTCCGAATTAATACGGAAATTATAACGAGAATAGTCAGATACCTTACTGCCACCGCCGATACCTTCCTGATTGAGATAGCCAAGGCTCATTGCATAAGTGCTTGTGGCGTTACCTCCGGTGATCCCTATTGTATAACTTTGAGTTGCTGCATTTTTCTTAAACATCTGTCCTACCCAGTCAGTGTCATATACACCTATGCGGTTGCCTTCTGCGTCTGTCTGCCAGATTGAAGAAATATTGTCCCAATCATACGGATTTGAATTTTCTGCAAGTTGCTGCTCATCCATGATGGTCATATACTGTTGTGCATTAAGCATCTGCACCTTGTGGGCTACGTTTTGGATACCGTAATATCCGTCGAATGTAATCTTTGCCTTTCCTTCCTTACCTTTTTTGGTAGTGACAAGCACAACACCATTAGCAGCCTGAGCACCATAGATTGCTGCAGATGCAGCATCCTTAAGCACATCGATGCTTTCGATATCAGCAGGATTCAAAGTGGAGATATCGCCACCTACTCCATCGATTAGATAAAGAGGATTGGCATTGCCGATAGTGCCGAGACCACGTATGCGCACTTTCATGCTTTCGCCCGGCTGACCTGAGTTTGTACTGATATTGACACCCGGCATCTGGCCCTGCATTGCCTGAAGGGGAGAGTTGGTGTTCATCTTTGCTATGTCCGCACCGGAAATCTGGGCTGTGGCACCTGTGAGAAGTTTCTTCTTCTGCACGCCATAACCGATCACCACGAGGTCGTTGAGTGTGCTGCTATCGTCAAGTAGAGCCACGTCCATACGAGTAGCATCAACTTTCACTTCTCTCTGCTGCATGCCGACATACGAGAAAACGAGGGTTGCACCTTTCTGCACCTCGATGCTGTAGTTGCCATCTAAATCGGTAGCAGTACCGACACTTGAGTTTTTCACCATGACGGTGACGCCAACAAGCGGCTCACCATCAGCGGCTGATGTCACTGTGCCCTTGACCCCCATGTCTTGCGCATTAGCAAAACCGATGCCTCCAAGCAAACAGCAAATCACGACCGCCATACGCAAGAACCTTGCCTTGCACAAGTCATTGATTTTCATTTACATTGATTTTAGGTTAATTAGTATATTCTATTATTTCCTCACTAAATGTTATAAAATCTTAACGAATGCAAAGATAGGATAAAAAACGCACTCCGATAAGTTACTTCGCTAAATTTTACGTAATCTTTTGTTGCTTAGATAATAATTTGAGGGTAAGAAATGTTAAATGCTCAGTTGGAATTTGTTAATAAAATCATGCGTAATTCGCTGATTTTCATGTTATAATTTGATGTAATTTATCGGAATTGTCAGTGTAACTTAATACTTGTCTCAGTAGACTCTTGGTTCTGGTAAGCCGAAGGAAGAATCCCGAATTCTTCCTTGAAATAGCGGCTGAATACTTTGGGATTGTTGAAGCCGGTCTGATAAGCAATTTCAGAGACATTAAGCTGACTCTCGCGCAAAAGCTGTGCAGCACGCTTCAGCCGTATGATACGGATGAATTCTATCGGACTTTTCCCGGTGATCTGCTTGATTTTCTTGTATAGGCTCACCCTGCTCATACCAAGCACATCACTCAATTCCTCTACAGAAAGTTCAGATTTACTTATGTTTTTTGACACGTATTTCATCGCTTTCTCAATCAACTGTTCATCAAGCGGAGTAATCTTAATATTCTCCGGCTCCGGCTCTATCAGACTGCGACGCGCCCCTTTGGAATTAAGTTCTATCAGGCGGCGCATTCTGAGTCTAAGCACATCTAGATTGAAAGGCTTCGTGATATAATCGTCAGCACCAATGGTCAGCCCTTCCAGTTTCACGCCAAGGTCATGTTTTGCCGTGAGGATGATTATCGGGATATTGACAGTCTCAGGATTTTCTTTCAGTTTGCGGCAGAGTTCCATACCGTTAAGGTTTGGCATCATAAGATCGGTAAGGATAATATCCGGCTTTGTCTCAGAGATTTTCTTTAAGGCATCCATGCCATCAGATGCAGTGATAACACTGTAGATATTGTCAAGGCTATCTTTCAGCATTTCAGTCATATCAGAGCTGTCGTCCACTACAAGCACAGTCTTACGATTCCCCTGAACATCAGGGCGATTTTCAACTGCATCTTTGTTTTGCATATGCTCGCTATCTCCACAGCCAATAGCATCTTGAGCGATATTTACAGCCTTGATTGCATCACAATGCTTTATAGGCAACTCAATAATGAATACGCTCCCCTTTTCGATGTTATCAGTCACCCTGATCGTTCCATCGTGAAGTTTCACATATTCGCTCACCATACTTAGTCCGATGCCACTCCCTGTGCCGGGATGTGACACCCCATCATCATCCACTTGATAGAAGCGTTCAAAGATATGCTTCTTATCTTTGTCTTTTATTCCTATGCCTGTGTCAGAAATTTGAATGCGAAGAGCCGACCGGTCATCGCCGCCATGCTGGATAGCCACATCTATTCTTCCGCCTGCAGGCGTAAACTTAAATGCGTTCCCTAGTAGATTCATTAAAATCTTCTCCATCTTGTCTTCGTCAAATAGCAGACGAATACGGTCGGAGTCGGAATAAAAAGTGAGATTGATATTCTTTCTTTCTGACAATCCGAGAAACGAAGTGCATACATTGCGAGCAAAAGCCACTATGTCACCTTCCGAGGGATTTAGATTCAGTCTTGCCTCCTCTGATTTTCGGAAGTCAAGCAGTTGGTTGACAAGCGAAAGCAGACGCATCGCATTATTTCGCATCTGACTAAGTCGTTTAGTTTGCCTTTCATCTTTTGACTCCTTAATCATATCTTCAAGTGGGGATACAATAAGGGTCAACGGAGTCCTTAGGTCATGGCTTACATTTGTAAAAAATTTGAATTTGAGTTGGTTGAGTTCTTCCTGCTTTCGTTGGGCTTCCTTTTGGCTTTCTTGCTCCAATAGATGACGTTCGCGCCTTTGCGCAATCCGGATTATGATCCATATTAATACAGCAGTAATCACCGCATAAATCAGCCAGCCCCATGGAGAGCCCCAGAAAGAATTATGTATTTTTATGTCGAGAGTAGCAGGTGCCTCACTTTCATATCCATCCTCGTTAATTGCCACAACTTGAAGTTGATAATTCCCGGGGGAAAGGTTGGTATATGTCACATAGTTGATTCCTTCCGGGCATTCTGTCCATTGTTCGGAATATCCATCAAGTTTGTATTTAAACCGGGTTTTCTCCGGCAATGCATAGTTATCAGATGTAAAAAATATGGTAAATTCCTTAGGATTATGGTTTAGATCAATTCTTTCTCCTGAGAAAATTGCCTTATTGAGAGCAATCCTGCCTCCTATTTTTTCTCCAACTTCCACCGGCTTATTGTCCATATAAAGATCCGTAAACAATACCTTTGGACGATTAGCATTCATCCGGATATCTTTGGGATTGAAATGAATAATGCCAAATGGAGAGCCTACTGCAAGAGAGCCGTCTGCCATTTTCACGAATGAGCGCTGGTTGAAATCACTTTCCGGCAATCCGGCATATTTATCATATTCTCTTTTTGCCAAATCTATCTTTCCGGTGTCTCTATTATACGTAACTTTCAGGTTGGCAAGTCTTGAACTGTTGCTGACCCAGATACCCCCTTCGTTGTCTTCGGCTATACCCACCATATCGGCTCCATATGGAGCGTTATGCACACTCATGACTTTCCCTGTCTTGGCATCTACCACCTTAAGTCCGGAAGTAGTCGCAATCCAAAGCAAACCACGGGAATCTTCAAAAATCTGCACTATCTTGCTCCCGTTGAGTGAGGAATCATCGTCAATACTTACAGATGTCAATTTGCGGGTATTAGGATTAATATACTCAGCGCCCCCCGAAGTGCCGATATAGATATTTCCATCTTTTCCAGGCAATATTGAAGTGACATAATCACTTCTCATTTTGGAATTAAGAGTAGTATATTGCTCTACGCTTTTATTATTAAGATTATATCTGAACACACCATTCCCGAGAGTTCCGATCCACAAATTGCCGTTTTTGTCAAATGCGATGCTCCAAACATATGCCTTGTCTATGTCGCTTCCCGTGTGGAGTGATACCACTTTCCCATTGTCAAGGCAGAAAAGCCCTCTTGAAAATTTGCCGATAAAGACGTTTCCATCCGATGAATGCGCAAGGCATGTGATAGCATGAGGACTATCTTCAGTTTGATCGGGAATGTGACTGTATTCGCCGCTTGATGGATTCCATTTCCACAGTCCGGAATTGTCTGTGCCTATCCATACAGTGCCGTCAGGAGAAGTGATCATGCAATTCACATCCGGCATCTTGTCAAGATTAGGGAAAGTATCTATGCGGAATTTATTTACACTCTCGTTGTAGGAATAAAGACCAAGTTTGTAAGTGCCAAACAACAGAGTCCCGTTTTCATCTTCAAGGATTGATGTTATGGTAGATTGAGGGAATATATCCCCGACGGTCGGCATCGGCGACAACCTGTATACTCCGTCGACAAAATCCATCTTTTCAATGCCATGATGATCCCGAGCTATCCATAAATTCCCTTTTGAGTCATTATAGATATCTTTTACAACGCCAATTCCACCATGCAACGGAAGAAGTTCATTCTGCCACTCTTTTTTTGCAAGATCGTAAAGCATCAGACGGTCGTTGTAGGCAATCCATACTCGGTTATCTTGGTCAGTATAAAGCAGGGAATGAGCAGATTCTACATTGACGTTCTCAGGAATTTTCGAAATGATAGTCGTTTTCATTGAGTCCGGGTCTGTCGCTATAAGAGATCCTGACTTAGTGATTCCAATCATTTTTCCTTTTGATAGTGCCAGACTGTTGATCGTCTCTTTATCCAGGTCTAAGCCTGAAGTTTTTTGTGCTGTTTCATTCTTTATGTCGATGCGATACAGTCCATCCCGGTCTATAGCAATCCAGATATCCCCATGCTCATCTGCCAATACAGCAGTCACATATCCTTGGATTCCAAACTGTTTCACATAGTCCGACACCCAATCAATGAGAGTATTCGTCATAGGATCAAATATAGCAATAGAGGATTCACTTTCCACCCACAATCTTCCTTTCTTATCCTCTTGCACCCTGATGATTTGCTCATTAAGCACACCGGTGTTCTTTCCCACCATATCTGAGACACGCCGGGTAGAATATCCATCATACCGGAGCAGACCTGCAGAAGAGCCAATCCACAGAAACCCTCTTGAGTCTTTGAAAAGTTCAGTGATATGATTATTGGGCAATCCTTTGGCTTGGCTCACATGGCGCAAAACGAGTTTTTCCGTTTGTGCACAAACGGAGGGAATAATCATCATAATTGCTACTACAACCCATAAAAATCTCCTCATCATAAGGTGCCTTTCGTAAGTAGTCATGCCTTAATATACTGTAGGTTCATTTCGCAAAATTAATAAATATATTCGATTTCCTATCCCATTTTAGAAAAATAATGATATCTGGCTCGCAGACTAATCCATAGGACTAGCCACAGATCCTCATAACCGCACACGCGCATTTTTTCTTTACGCTTAATTGTATATTTGAAAAAATTTCGTTTATTTTGCATCTTGAATCAACCTCAGCCGAAAAAACAGGAGCCATAATCGGGGATCCTATCATCGTTGAGAGGATGATAAAATCTAACATATATGAAAAAGATTGTTTTGGGAGTAATGGTGATGGTGTCTCTGGGAGCCTGGTCGATGAATCCTTACCTGCCTCTTTGGGAGCATATTCCGGATGGGGAGCCTTATCTTTTGGATGACCCGGACAATCCGGGCAAGCAAAGAGTGTATATCTATGGCAGCCATGACATGCTCCGCACAATGTATTGCGGAACAGACCTCGTAGTATGGTCGGCAGACCCTGACTCGCTCAACAACTGGAGGTATGACGGCATCATATTCAAGAGTGACAAAGATGGAAACGGCAATCCTCAACCGGCAGACGTGCTATTCGCACCTGACATTGCAGTCAAGACACTTCCCGATGGATCTAAGGAATACTACCTCTACCCCAACAACCAACGTGGGGGCAGAAACGGCCAAGCCGCCGTGTCAAAGCGTCCCGACGGACCGTTTGAAGTGATCAACTGGGACAGCAGCAACCTCGATGTTTGCGATGGCGTGTTGAGATTTGACCCCGCTGTATTCGTTGATGACGACGGAAGGGTATATGGATATTGGGGTTTCGGAACAAGCTATGGGGCTGAACTTGACCCGAATACCATGGCAACTGTAAAGCCCAGCACCCAGCCTATAGAAAGGATGATCGGTGGTTTTGAGGATGGCGATGACAACAAATTCAGATTTTTCGAGGCATCTTCAATCCGCAAAATCGACGATAAATATGTCCTTATCTATTCACGTATGACAAAAGATGGGGAATGGGGACTTCCACAGTCAAATTTCACCCTTGCTTACGCATACAGCGACAACCCGCTCGGACCTTGGACTTTCGGAGGCACAATCATCGATGGACGCGGACGCGACACTGATGCTGACGGAAACACAATCTATACTGCCACTCCAAACGGCAACACTCATGGATCAATACTAAAAATCGGCGACCAATGGTGGGTGTTCTATCACCGTCAGTGCGGCACTGATGAATACTCACGCCAAGCGATGGTGGCGCCAATAGATGTGACGATTGAGAAAGGGAAAGGTGGAAAGGTGACAATTAGCGAGGCTGAATACACTTCCGAAGGTTTTGAGACCGACGGTCTTGATCCGCTCAAACTATATCCTGCTGCAATTGCCTCACATTTCACGGGCAAAGACGGCGCATATCAGACCTACCCCCGCCTTCACTACAGCGGATCGCACTTCTTGCCGGTGTATTATGACGATCATAACATCAGCCAACCCTATCATCCCGACCTCAATATCAACCCGGTAGTGAACAACACTGACGGAAGCATCGTTGGCTACAAATACTTTAACTTTGACAAACTGAATGGATCCGAGAAGGTGGAACTTGCCCTCGACTTGATTCCGGAAGGTGTGGAAGGGACTATCACAGTATTCACCGAGGCTCCATGGAAAGGGAATCCCTCTCCCGTAGGTAATTTCGTGATAAAGGACTCCGATCCGATCAAACCGTTGAGAATCAAGGCAGATGTTTCGGGCGTGGCTACCCTTAAAGGGAAGCATCCGCTATATCTGGTATTCAACACTCCGAGTGGCAAATCATTGTGTACCTTACACCGAATCCAATTTCTCAACGAATAGCCGCTGAAACACCGGCATGTCTAAGAAAATGCAAACATGAATCTAAGAAAAAACATAATCTCATTTACATTCTTTGCCCTGACTTTTCTTTCTCCGGTGACGGTGAAGGCAGCGTCAACGCGATACCATTTTGAAGCCATACCCGGTTCATACAACCATTTGATCACCACATTACACCGGGACCACAATGGAATGATATGGGTAGGTACTGCAACAGGGGTATGCAGATTCGACGGCTATTCAATAATTCCTGCAAGAACGGAATTTCCTGATTCAGCAACATTTCTCAATGGATATGTCCAAAAAATATGTGAAGATTCCCAAGGAAGGCTATGGGTAAAGACCGAAGGTCAAAGTTTTGGAATTTACGATCCTGCCACTCTTAAAATTTTTGCTGACACCGATCAATTGCTGACAGATGCGGGTATTCCTACCGGACTGGTCAACGATATCCAATCAGACAAGGATGGATCCATCTGGATAGCAATGGCAAATGACGGACTTTATAAAATTCCTAACGGCATCGGTCATGCTCAAAAGGCTGATTTTATCCCTCCGGAAGGATTTAGCATAAGCAACATCAATTTCAATAAATTCGGTTCTCCTGTAATCGTAGATGAAAGCGGGGCATTGACATGGATAGACCCCCACTCACTGACGACGATATCTCATGTGGCACCCGATGACACAAACGGACCCAAAATCAAAGAGAACTATATGTTGACTATTGACAACAATAATCGCTATTGGGTATTTTCCCCAAGGCTTATTGAGGTCTACGACGGGAAAGAAGGGAAATGGATATCCAATAAGATTCCTCAACGTGATAGGCACGTCAACGTTAAACATATATATCAAGATGACAATGGTATCCTTTGGATAGTCAGAGACAACCATGGCTTGGAACAAATAGCATTCAACGGAGACCAAATCCAATTCATCACCGCCGACCACCCTGACGATATCACTTACAAAAATACTCTCACCTACATTCTCAAAGATAACGCAGGCACCACATTTTTAGGTTCTTATAAAAAGGGATTGTTCACAGACAATAATTGCATACACAAATTTTCACTCGAAAAACTCCCTGACGTAAACTGCATGACTCCTGCTGAGGGCCCATGGGTATGGGTAGGTACTGACAGTTCCGGCTTATGGAAATGGAACACTTCCACCGGAGAAAAATATTCCATACCGGATCCTGCAGATGGCGACACACCCGGAGCAATCACCAGTTTGGCTACGACCAATGACGGCACCCTATATGTAGGTGCTTTCCAGCGCGGACTCAGGAGAGTACGCAATGGTAAGTTTGAAAATGTCAACACCGGCTCAAACCTGGATATCTGCTACGCTTGGTCAGTTGCTCACGACGGAGAAGGAGGAATATGGGTTGCAAGCCTTGGCAGAGGCGTGTTTCATTACAATCCTGCCACAGGAGAGATCAAAGAATTCAACACTTCCAACAGCGAATTAAGATCAGACTATCTGACCAGTGCTTTAAAATCAAAAGATGGCAACGTTTATTTTGGACATTCCGGAGGAATTGACTTCTTTAATCCCACTGACAACCGCATCCACGACATTAAAAGCCTAAATAAGGATTTTGACACTTCTTCTTGGAAAATATCCCAATTGTTTGAGGACTCAAGAGGACTGCTTTGGGCGGCTACATCACAGGGACTCAAATTAATCGACCGAGAACATGACAAAATGATGGAGGTAGCCACGTATGATGGCAAGACCAAGAACTATATCACAGGACTCATCGAAGACAACAATGGCACAATCTGGGTGAGTGAAGGGAGGGTACTCACCAGCCTTAACATAAGTTATGCTGACGAAACCGGAAATATAGATATTTCGAAACGTCATTATGACATGGAAGATGGGCTGATGGACAGTGACTTCAACCAAAGATCGTTTGCAAAGCTCCCGTCGGGAGAGATTCTGTTAGGCGGACTTTACGGCGTCAATCATTTTATCCCAACAGAAATTCAATTCAACTCCGTAGCACCACGAATAAATTTTACAGACCTCTATATTAGCAATAAACTTGTACTTCCAGCAAAAGAAATCGGAGGGAAGGTGATCATCAGCGAAGCGCTTCGCGATGGAGGTGTAATTCAGTTGCCCCACAATGTCAAAGACTTTACCATATATTTTACAACCGATAACTATGCTCTTCCGGATAAGACGGTCTACAAGTATAAACTTGAAGGATACGATGATGAATGGAGGACATTATCATCAGGACAGCATAGCGTGACCTACACCAACCTTTCGCCTGGCAACTACACCCTGCAAGTGATCGGAATCAACAACGATGGGTACGAAAGTTTAGAACCGGCTATGATTTCCATCAAGGTTTTCCCCTCAATTTGGCGCACTGTTTGGGCTTATATCATCTATGTCCTTCTGTTTGCCCTGGCTGTGTTCGGAGCCGTGAAATTATTCACCAAATTTGAAAGAAATCGACTCCAAAAGATAAAGGAGGATGAACTCAATCAGCTCAAATATAAATTCTTCAAAAGGATGGGCAATGACTTCAGGACTCCCCTAATAGAAATAATGCCACCTCTTGATGGCATCATCCAGAGTGCAGACAACCCTCAGCAAAGAAAACGATTGAGACTGCTTAAGGAAGAGATGACCAACCTGCTTTCAAACGTCAACCTATTGCTTGACATAGACAGGGATAAACAAGATGAAGTGCCTTTCAACCCGACAGAAGGAGATGTGGTGAGCGTATGCAAGAGGGTGTATGATTCTTTTGCTTCCACAGCTGAGCGTAAAAGAGTAAACTACACATTCCAGTCAAATATGCCGGAAATAATCATGGCATTTGATAAGGGGATAATTGAAAAGATACTCCATAATCTCATTAATAATGCCTTTAACTTCACACCAGCCTACGGCAGCATCAACGTTACAGTGGAGAAGATAGGCGATGTGTTCTCTTCATTGCGTATCAAGGTGTCGGATACTGGAAACGGAATCCCTGACAAAGACAAGGAATTTATATTCGATAGTTTCTATCATCTCAAAGACAAGAATAAGTCGGATCTGGAGATTCAGACCGGGATAGCACTAAATCAAGTCAGCAAATATGCCGGCATGCACCGAGGCACAGTAAAAGTGACCGACAATGTCGAGACCGGAGTCGTATTAATTGTGGAACTCCCCATAGATAGTATGGAACAACCTTCTGACTCACCACAATCTTCTGACGAGTGAACAAAACATACCGTCGGAATTAACAATTCCACCCTATCGAAAAAGCAACTGTTCCCATTGATATACACACGATAACCTATATCAGCGGATTTTTTTATTAATTTTGCGACAAAATTTAACCCAACCAAATTATGAAACTATCTGCAATATCCTGGTTATTGGTCGGCGGCTTCCTATTAGGATCATGCGGCAACCAAGCCTACAAAAAAGATGCCGGTGGAGTGACAGTGAATGTCGGCTCACATCAGGAATCCGGAGTAAAGAAGGTACGCCTTCAAGTGTATGGAGACAAAATCATTCGCGTGACAGCAACTCCCGATAAGAAATTTGCTCCTGATGAAAGTCTTGTGGTGCTTGAGCGTCCATCCGACGTGGAATATGATATCAAGGAGACTGATTCCACTGTCTCTGTAGTCACTTCCGCCATTTGCGCCACGGTTTCGCTGAGCGATGGGGATGTAAAATTCTTCGACAAAGAAGGGAAACTGATTCTTGCTGAAGCAGACGGAGGAAGAGAATTTTCACCAATAGAGGTGGAAGGCACAAAAGGCTACACCGTACGCCAGACTTTTGAATCGCTTTCCGATGATGAAGGCATCTATGGACTCGGACAGCACCAGAGCGATGAGTTCAACTACAAAGGGAAGAATGAAGAACTTTACCAATATAATACTAAGGTTTCAGTACCATTTATAGTGTCTACTGACAATTACGGCATTCTCTGGGATAGTTATTCACTATGTCGTTGGGGAAATCCGGATGGCTATAAACAGCTTGGAGGAGTGTTCAAGTTGTATGACAAGGATGGGAAAGAAGGGGCTTTGACCGGCACTTATGTTCCTGCCGATCCTAATGAGGAGACATTGGTGGTGCGTGAAGACTCTATCTATTTCGAGCATCTTATCAGAGGCGACCTCGGACATGTTGTCAACCTTCCACGCGACTTTAAATTTGCCGGCAGCCACGTGACATATGAAGGAGAGATTGAAGCATCCGAAACGGGAGAATATAAGTTTATTCTCTACTATTCCGGCTATCAGAGTGTCTGGATCGACGGTAAGGAAGTGGTGCCGGAACATTGGCGTACGGCATGGAATCCCAACAGTTTCAAATTCTCTGTCGAACTTGAGGCAGGCAAGCGCGTGCCAATCAAGATAGACTGGGAACCCAATGGCGGTGTGGCATATTGCAGCTTGCGTGCCTACAATCCTCGCGACCCAAAGGAACAGATGCAGATGAGTTGGTGGGGCGAGATGCAAGACGGCATCGACTATTACTTCGTGTATGGCGACAATATGGATGACGTGATATCGGGCTACCGCACTTTGACCGGCAAAGCCCCGATAATGCCGAAATGGGCTATGGGATACTGGCAAAGTCGTGAAAAATACAATACTCAGGAAGAAGTTCTTTCCACCTTGGCAGAATTCCGTCGTCGTGGAATTCCTATTGATAACATAGTGATCGACTGGCTTCACTGGGAGCAAGATTCGTGGGGCAGTCATGAGTTTGACCGAGCACGTTTTCCGGATCCCAAGGGAATGGTTGATACAATCCACGATATGAATGCACGCGTCATGATTTCTGTATGGCCTAAATTCTATGTAACGACTGACCATTATAAGGAATTTGACGAAAAAGGATGGATGTATAAGCTTCCTGTTCAAGACAGCATTCGCGACTGGGTAGGCCCCGGCTATCTCAGTTCATTCTACGATGCATACGACCCGGAGGCACGCAAACTCTTCTGGAGCCAGATCAACGACCATTATGTGCCTCTCGGAATCGACGCATGGTGGATGGATGCATCCGAGCCAAATATCCGTGACTGTACCGACCTTCAGTATCGCAAAGACTTGATTACGCCCACTGCTCTCGGACCTTCAACAAAATACTTCAATGCTTATGCCCTTGCGAACGCTGATGCAATCTACAACGGTCAGCGAGAGACTAACCCTGACAAGCGTGTATTCTTATTGACTCGCTCCGGATTTGCCGGGCTGCAGCGTTACTCTACCGCGACATGGAGCGGCGACATTGCCACTCGCTGGGAAGACATGAAAGCCCAGATATCAGCCGGGCTTAACTTCGCCATGAGCGGAATTCCTTGGTGGACAATGGACATTGGCGGATTCTGCGTTGAAGACCGCTATGTGAAAGCCCAAAATGAATTCTACAAGACCGGAAAGGAAAACCCCGACCTTAAAGAATGGAGAGAACTCAACACCCGCTGGTATCAGTTCGGAGCATTCGCGCCCCTCTTCCGCGCACATGGACAATGGCCCTACCGCGAGATTTTCAATATTGCTCCTGAAGATCATCCTGCATACAAGTCGGTGGTCTACTACACCAACCTCCGCTACGACCTGATGCCTTACATCTATTCGCTTGCCGGCAAGACTCATTTCGACGACTATACGGTGATGCGCCCTATGGTGATGGAATTCACTGCTGATGCAGCCACACGCAATATTGGCGACCAATATATGTTTGGCAATGCATTCCTGGTTGCCCCTGTTTATGAGTATGGAGCACGCCAGCGCGAGATATATTTCCCCAAAGGCGCCACTTGGTATGACTTCTATACCGGTATGGTCGCATCTAAAGGAGGAGAGACTGTCGTTGCAGGAGCGCCTTACGAGAAACTGCCGCTCTACGTTCGTTCCGGAGCAATAGTGCCTTTTGGTCCGGAGATGCAGTATTCTGATCAAAAACCCGCTGATGTGATCAACCTCTATGTCTATACAGGCGACAACGGTGAGTTTACACTCTATGAAGACGAAAACCTCAACTACAACTATGAAAAGGGTGCATACTCAATGATACCGATGAATTATGACAATGCCTCAGGCACTCTGACTATAGGCAACCGTAAAGGTGAATTCCCCGGTATGCTTAAGGAGCGTAAATTCAATGTCATTAAAGTGTCGCCTTCAACACCGGTCGGCTATTCACGCGAGGCAAAAGGGCTTGAAGTAAACTACAACGGCTCTGAAGTAAAAGTTAAGATATGAATTCATTGAAAATGACCATAATCGCGCTGCTTGCCCTCCTGACGGCAGGCAGCGCGACCGCTGCCCGCGACAACCGGGCTATATCTTTCGACAAAGGATGGAAGTTTTCTTTAGACAAACCGGCTCATGCTTTCGATCCGGAGCATGACGACACTTCTTGGAGAAACCTTGACCTGCCTCACGATTGGGCTATTGAAGGAGAGTTCAGCAAAGACAATCCTTCCGGAACGGGCGGTGGTGCACTTCCGGGAGGAATTGGATGGTATCGCAAATCCTTCAATTTCACCCCATCCATGAAAGGGAAAGATGTATACATCGACTTCGATGGCGCTTACATGAATTCCACCGTCTACATCAACGGTCATGAACTCGGCACCAGGCCCTATGGTTATGCATCATTCAGCTATGACCTTACTCCATGGCTAAAACCCGGAAAGAATGTCATCGCAGTGAAAGTTGACAACTCAGAGCAACCAAACTCAAGATGGTATAGCGGATGCGGCATCTACCGCCATGTCTGGCTAAGGATTCTTGATCCGGTGCATGTGAAGAAATGGGGCACTTTCGTTCGCCAAGACAAAGTGACGAAAGAGGCAGCCAAACTCTCAGTTATCACTAACTTGGAAAACAATGGCAATAAAAATGCCAAAGCCACTCTTGAGACCACTATATACTCTCCTGAAAACGGCATCGTAGCCTCTGCTTCCACACCTCTTTTGCTCGGACCGGGTAAGGAAAGCGAGGTGATACAGAATCTAACAGTAAGCAGTCCAGAACTGTGGTCTGTAAAATCACCGGCACTTTACACTGTAGTGAATGAAGTGAAGGTGAAAAACAAGATTATCGACAGATTTGAGACTAAGACAGGATTCCGCTTCATGGAGTTTGATGCCGAAAAGGGGTTCTCGCTCAATGGCGATCGCATGAAAATCAACGGAGTATGCCTGCATCATGATGCAGGCGCATTAGGAGCCGTTGTCAATAAAGCCGCTATAGCACGCCAACTTAGAATAATGAAAGAGATGGGGGCAAACGCCATACGAACTTCTCATAATCCGCCGGCTCCCGAACTGCTCGAACTTTGCGACTCGACGGGGCTTATGGTGATGGACGAGACTTTCGATATGTGGCGAAAGAAAAAGACCTCACACGATTATTCCCGTTATTTTCCGGAATGGCACGAGCGCGACCTGACCGACCTCGTGGTGCGCGACCGCAACCATCCAAGCATCATCATGTGGAGCATCGGAAACGAAGTGCTTGAACAATGGAGCGATGCAAACGCCGACACCCTTAGCCTTGAGCAAGCCAATCTCATACTGAATTTCGGACATGGCCCCGAATTGCTCGCTAAGGAAGGGGAGGAAATGAGCGTCAACTCACTGCTTACTAAAAAATTGGCTGACATGACCAGGGAACTTGACCCTACGCGTCCTGTGACAGCCGGATGCAACGAGCCGAATCCAGGCAATCACCTCTTCCGATCCAGAGCACTTGATATAATTGGATTCAACTATCACGATGACTGGTTTAAGGATGTTCCCAAGAACTTTCCCGGGAAACCGTTCATTGTGACTGAAAGCGTATCAGCCCTGCAAACACGCGGATATTATCAAATGCCTTCCGACAGCATCAATCTATGGCCTGAACGATGGGACAAGCCTTTCTTCAACGAATCCTTCTCTTGCTCTGCCTACGACAACTGCCACGCGCCATGGGGAAACACCCACGAAGGGACTATGCGCCATGTGGAAGACAATGACTTCATAATGGGACAATTCGTATGGACAGGATTTGACTATATCGGCGAACCCACTCCTTATGGCTGGCCTGCAAGAAGTTCATATTTCGGGCTCGTCGATCTCGCAGGAAATCCGAAAGATTCCTACTATATGTATCAGAGCCGCTGGCGTCCGGACATTGATGTGCTGCATCTCTTCCCTCACTGGAATTGGAAAGAGGGTGAGGAAGTGGACGTATGGGCATATTTCAATAATGCGGATGAAGTGGAACTTTTCCTAAATGGGGAATCTCTCGGCAAAAAAACTCCTGAAGGTGAGGCATATCATGTGTGGTGGCGATTGCCATTCACTCCCGGAACTCTCGAAGCCGTAAGCCGTAAGAATGGAAAGGAAGTGAAACGCACGTCGATCAATACCGCGTCAGAGCCATATGCTTTGCGCCTGACCCCTGACCGTACAGAAATCAATGCTGACGGGTCCGATCTCTGCTATGTCTCGGTGGAAGTGGTAGACAAAGATGGCAACTTATGTCCTCTGGCTGAAAACGAGATTTTCTTCTCTGTAGAAGGAAGCGGCTTCAACGCCGGCACAGACAACGGCTCACCTATCTCCCTTGAAAAGTTCAAGTCAGACCGCAAGAAAGCGTTCTACGGACGCGCTCTTGTAATCGTGCAAAACGACGGAGACACCGGTGAAATCAAGGTCAGGGCGACATCCCCTGGTCTCCAAGAATCTAATGTCATCATCAATTCAACAATCAACTATTAACAATGAAAATAAATACAATAATTATGTCGGCAACCATGGTTTCGGCTGTAGCTAATGTTTCCGCTTCTGAGCCTATTTATCTCGACAGGAACGCCCCGATCGAGAAACGTGTAGAGGACGCACTTTCGAGGATGACTCTCGAAGAAAAAGTGGCTCTCTGCCATGCACAGAGTAAATTCTCATCCCCGGGCGTGGAGCGTCTCGGGATTCCCGAGGTGTGGATGAGCGACGGTCCCCATGGCGTGCGTGCAGAAATAAACTGGAACGACTGGGGATATTCCGGATGGAACAACGACTCCATAACCGCATTTCCGGCTCTTACTGCACTTGCTGCCACATGGAATCCCGAACTTGCCGCCCTCTACGGCAAAAGCATAGGAGAAGAGGCGCGCTATCGTGAGAAAGATGTACTGCTTGGTCCCGGTGTAAATATCTATAGAACACCGCTCAACGGCAGAAATTTCGAATATATGGGTGAAGATCCATATCTTGCAGGAGAGATGGTGGTGCCATACGTGCAGGAACTTCAAAAAAACGGGGTTGCCGCTTGCGTGAAGCATTTCGCGCTGAACAATCAGGAGAAATGGCGAGGCACTGTCAATGTCGACCTAAGCGACAGGGCTCTTTATGAGATTTACCTCCCAGCTTTTAAAAAGGCTGTGCAGGATGGAGGCGCTTGGGCAATAATGGGCGCCTACAACAAGATCTGGGACCAGCACTGCTGCCACAATCATCGCCTGCTGAAGGATATCCTACGCGATGAATGGGGCTTTGATGGCGTTGTAATCACCGACTGGGGTGGTGCTCACGACACTAAAGAGGCGGCACTTAATGGTCTCGACATTGAGATGGGATCTTATACCAACGGACTGACAAGTGAAAGTGAATTCGGATATGACGACTATTATCTTGCCAATCCTTATCTTGAAATGATTAAAAGCGGAGAAGTTCCGGAAAGCACTGTCAATGAAAAGGCACGCAATATCTTGCGACTTATCTTCCGCACTGCAATGAACACAGACAAACCTTTCGGATCAAAATGTACGCCTGAGCATTATGCAGCGGCAAAACTGATTGGAGATGAGTCTGTGGTGCTTCTGAAGAATGCAGGTATTCTGCCACTTGACGGAACAAAATACAATTCAATCCTCGTGGTAGGCGACAATGCAACGCGCCGCCTGACAGATGGAGGAGGATCATCAGAACTAAAGCCGAAAGATTATCTATCACCCCTCTCTGCCCTTCAGGCTCTTTATGGCGACAAAGTGAAGTATGCTCAAGGATATGCTTGCGGCAGGACTCATTATGAAGCGGAAGATATCATCCCACAGGAAGAGCAGGATAGGCTACGGGAGGAAGCAGTGGCGATGGCGAAGGATGCTGATGTGGTGATCTATATCGGAGGTCTGAACAAGAACGCATGGCAAGACTGCGAGAGCACTGACCGCCGGGAATATGAACTCCCTTTCGGGCAGAATCAGCTTATCGAAGAACTGATTGAGGCCAATCCCAATATAGTGATTGCCAATATTTCCGGCAATGCATATGAGATGCCTTGGGTGAATAAAGTGCCGGCGATATTGCATACATCATATCTTGGCACTATGGGAGGAGCCTCTCTTGCTGATGTAATAGCCGGAAACGTAAATCCGTCAGGTAAACTCCCCTACTCTATTCCCAAGAAACTTCAGGACTGCGGAGCAAACTTTTATGGAGAAATATCATATCCCGGCATAGAGGAAGGAGATGCAGATTTTGTGGCTATCCCGGGTTCTGTGATCGAAGGAGGAAAAAAGCCTCATCAGACCTACAAAGAGGATATCCTTGTAGGATATCGTTGGCACGACACGAAGAAGATTCCGGCTCTCTTTCCATTTGGATATGGACTTAGTTACACCGATTTTGAATACGGAAAACCTATCGCTACCGGTAAAATCATCGATGAAAACGGGGAAATCGAAATCGAAGTGCCTGTCACCAATAAGGGCATGCGTGAAGGAAGCGAGATTGTGCAACTATATATATCCGACCTTAAATCATCACTTCCTCGACCTGTAAAGGAACTTAAGGGGTTCGACAAGGTGAAACTTGCACCGGGTGAGACAAAAACCGTCAAATTCAAGATAACTCCTGAAGAATTGAAATTCTTCGATGACAAGGCTCACGCATGGGTAGCCGAACCGGGCAAATTCAAAGCCCTCATTGGAGCATCTTCTGCCGATATCAAGCATACGCTCGATTTCGAATATAAATGATATTCAAAAAACGACAAAAAAGGAGGATTTTCGATCCTCCTTTTTTTTGTCATTAATGCCCTTAAAGCCTCTAAAGACCTTATAATTACCTTTTTAAGGCAGAGCCTACTTGATCGGCAATCTGCTTCATGCCATGGATATTGGGATGTCCTGCTGTCTTGTCGATATCTTGGAGTTGGATGTAGGGCACTCCATAATGCTCGCAGGCGTCAACTATAGATGTAGTAATTTCAGGTTTAAGTCCATCATTAATGATGTATAGGAGTTCTGTGTTAGGATAGCGGTCTACGATGTGAGACAGCATATAGGTGAGTGCAGGACGGAATGATTTTAGTTGTTCGGTGGTCCAATCGCTCCACACAAACTCTCCTATCGGGGCATTTGCCCATGAATCGTTGGTAGCGCCGAAGATAAGCAAGACATCGGGACAACCGAGATTATCCATGCGGTTGATGAAAGCCCTTTCTGTATAGTCTTCACCACGATAGCCGGTAGTGCAGACTGTTGAGCCGGAGTAGGAATTATTCTGCTCGAGTTTATAGCCTCCGTCTTTAATCAGCTGATGCCACCAAGTTTGCTTTACGTCGGTGACATCTGTACGTTTAGGATCAGCCTTGACAAAATACCACATTTCGTTGCTCTTAGGCTCAATGTAGTTCTCAAATGTGGAATATGAATCACCCAAGATGGATACACTTTTCTTGACTTGGGCTGAAGCAAGCGAACCGGCAGAAATTAAAATTGCTGCTGCTATTGCTCCAATACGTTTGATGTAGGTCTTATTCATGGTTTTTGACGTTGTTTTGTTTGCAAATTTAATGAATTTTATCCTATCCTCCAAATTAATCGATTAAACTATTAAATAATATTAAAAAAAGCAATTAGAATAAAAATAGCGACAATATGCATGCAAAACGAACGTTTCTATATCATAAGCACAAGGTGCATTACAAATCCATAACTTTTAGGCTAACTGCCCTCATCATATTTTATGCAACTATCTACACACAATCCTATACCCAAGCCCATGCGCAATGCATTTTCGGCATTGCCGGCAATCTTTGATTTAAAACGACTCTTTGTCATAGACTCACTGTCGCTTATTTTGTTTGCAATGGTAATTCTTGGCATAGCCGACCAACTGCCGGCAGTCAGCAACATTATTTTGCAAACTATCTTCGTAATAACTACCATAGTGTCTACAATCCTTTTTTTGAGTAGACGAGCCATCGGCATGGTGCTGATAAAACTCAGCATGCTTGCCAGCATCTACCTGTTGGATGCTGCTGTCTACATCGTTTAATCCATTACTTTAGTTTGCTGATCGGCCCGCATCGTCAGAGATGCGGGTCGATGTCGTTTATGTCTACAAGGCGGTGGAGGATGGCGAAAACTGTTAGGCCAGCTGCTGAGTGAATGTTGAGTTTGGCTGAGATGTTGCGACGGTAGGTGGTGACTGTATTGATAGAGATGAAGAGTTTATCAGCAATCTCTTTGTTTTGCATTCCTCGAGCCACACAGCGCACTATCTCCTTCTCGCGCTCAGTCATGCTGTCAAGAAGGGAATCGGAATCCTCATCTTCTCTCTTATCGGGCATTATATCCCGTTCCTTTAGTTTCATCGAACGTTCAAGACGTTCTACAGCAGGCATGAACATACGATCCTCTATCTCGCAATGCGAGCAAAGGTCTGCATTGCAATCAATGATATCATTAAGCGCTGATACGAGCAAGATATTGTTCATGACATGATAATGGCGTATGAAAATATCCTTCAGTTCATCGAGTTTCTCGGTCATGCTCGTGTGCCCAACGGAATAGTCGGCTATACGGAACTCCCCGGCATCCTCTCCTCCCAGAAGACGGTCTACATAACTGAATATACTGTCGTTCTCATGCTCCATGTGACGGCGCACCTCTGCACAGTAATCATCAAAAAACTTAAGCAACTGCATCAGCACATCGTCGATCGGAAGAGCACTTACGGCAAGAAGCAGTTTACGGCGTATGGAAGGCAACAGGAATTCAAGGAAATAAGAGTGAGCACTTCTCAGATAACTCATCAGAGAAGTCAGTGACACCTCAATAGAATAAGGACGCCTGTCTATAAGGTTGCACACAGCAAGAAACGTGCGTTCATCCACTCCATCTTCTGCACATACCTCTTTCACCGTCTTATCGCCGAAGCCAAGTGCTATTCCGAATCTGGCTGCCACCATCATCAGGTCGCTGTTGGCGTCAATGAGGTCTCGTAATCTGTCACTACCGGTATATGACTTTTGTTTTTCCATAACTTTCATGGTGCAAAAGTACGAATTATTTTTTAACAATACCATACTCATTTTTGAGTATTTTGAGATTTTCACTACAAATTATAACGAATTTTTTAAATTTTTATTTAGAATTTGTCTAAATAATGAGTATTGTCCGGGTATAGATTCGATTGTAATTTTGCAACCGAAAAAATCACCCGAATATGAACGTTTATTTATCTGCAATATTAGGAATCTCATTAATACTTACATCTTTTTTGCCGACACCGGCTTCTGCCGTTGAAGCACAAAAGCAACCGGCTCAGCCACTTGCCGCCACTCAGTCGGACACGACAGGCTACAGCAAGTTTCGTTTCGGTGGCTACGGGGAGATGGTGGCTTCATTCAAAGACTATGGTATAAATCGCTTTGCAGGCACATCCACAGGAAACACCCGCACTCACCGCAATACTATTGCAATTCCAAGATTTGTATTGGCTTTCGACTATAAATTCAATCCGAAATGGATTCTCGGAGCAGAAATCGAGTTCGAAGCTGGAGGCACTGGCTCCGCTATAGAACTCGAAAACAGTGAAAACGGTGAATACGAAACCGAAATAGAGAAGGGAGGGGAAGTCGCCCTTGAGCAATTCCACATAACAAGACTTATAATAC
>CAMWQF010000002.1 GCA_947176285.1 uncultured Porphyromonadaceae bacterium | reverse complement strand
GTTCCGGATCAATTACACAATAGCCGAAAACTGTAGCTTTCTTGTCTTCTTCTGCAGTGGCTACTGCTTCTTTTAGCAACTCAGAGAAGTTTGCCCCATGGAAAATGTTATCGCCAAGCACGAGGCAAACGGAGTCATCACCAATGAATTCCTTGCCGATGATGAAAGCCTGAGCAAGTCCATCGGGTGAAGGTTGCTCTGCATAAGAGAATCTGACACCATAATCAGAACCGTCGCCAAGCAGACGTCGGAAGCCGGGAAGGTCTTGAGGCGTGGAAATGATCAGGATATCCTTTATTCCTGCAAGCATAAGAGTGGAAATAGGATAGTAGACCATCGGCTTGTCAAAAATGGGGAGCAGCTGTTTGCTGACTCCTTTCGTAATCGGATATAGCCTTGTGCCGGATCCGCCGGCGAGAACGATGCCTTTCATGGTGGATATATTTGCTGATTAGTTACTTATATAATTCGGCGTATTGTGCAGAAATTGTCTTCCAAGTATAATTTTTTTCTGCAATCTTTTTTAATTTAGAACCATCGAGATTCGTGCGATTCAGGATTTCAAGCAGGCTGTCTGGCCCTTTGAAATAGTAAGCCTTGTTTTTGGTGGTAGCGCGGTTGAAAACTACATCGTATGAAATGATCGGGATGCCGAAAAACATTGCTTCCACAAGAGAAGGATTAGTGCCTCCGGCGCTGTGTCCATGCACATATATCCCGGCGTTTTTCCTTAGTGCGAACAGCACGTCAAGATCATAGATTGCATCTATCATCTTGATATTTGGATAGGCTGAATATTTCTCGCGAAGTTCCTGTGAATATGGATTATGACCCCAATTCCCAATATAGACCAGAGTCTTGTCGGTCTGGGAGAAAGCCTTGAGCACCATGTCGCAATTATTTTCAGGCTCTATCCTGCACACTGCAATAGCATATTCTCCCTTTTTCAAGCCATATGATTTCAGTGTGTCTTCAACAAATTCTTCAGAGACTTTTCTTAATACATGATCTCCACCATAGGCGATAAGCCGGGATTCCTTGCCATATTCCATAGCCACATAGTCGTGGATAGCCTTGTTGTCTGTGATGATTTCATCGGCATATTTAACCGCCATGGACTCAGACATTTTCAGAATTTTCTTAGCAAAAAAGCCCCATTTGTCGCGCTTATATTCCATGCCATCAATATTGATGATGAGCTTTTTTGAATTAAGCAGATGGAAGATAGGGAGAAATAGGCATCCTGACACTCCAAGCACAAGCACTACATTATAGCCATTGAGGGCTTTGCATAGCGAAAGGATATCGTAAGGGACAGACTGCATGCCATTTGCCTTAAGAGGGATATACCTGAGTTTGGCGCCTTTATATTCAGGCAGCCGCTCATGCATATCTTTCCCGGAACAGAAAACTGTATATTCGATATCATCAGGGCAATTATCCCCCAGAAGATTTTCGACAAGGCTTTCGAATCCTCCGTATTTTGCCGGCACTCCTTGAGTCCCGATTATGGCAACTTTTATCATGTTATCTTTCTACAGGCTTCTAATTAAGCAAATAGTTAATTTGAATTAACATTATTTCTCGATATTAATTCACCCTATCCATTATGATAACGAATAAGTGAGCCACTTATTGCATTTTGTATCTGAATTGCGCCCGGAAGACTCCTGATAGATGATATAATTATAAGCGTTTGATAGTCTTTGCAGGGTTGCCTGCCACTACAGAATAGGGATCTACATCGTGGGTGACAACAGAATTTGCCGCTATTATAGCCCCTCTTCCTATCCTGACACCCGGCATGACGGATGCCTTTTCGCCAATCCATACATTGTCTTCTATCACTACCGGACCTTTCGACACTAAAGGACGTTGGCGAGGGCTTATGTCAAGCAAATCCCTTTCAGATGCTCCATGGGCATTGTCGATGATAAGAATGCTTTTCCCCATTCTCACATTATTGCCTATATATATTCCTTTTATGGCAGAAAGATGAGAATAAGCACCAATTCCGCAATTGTCGCCGATGACTATTTCCGGGGAGAACCTCTGGTCGAAATATGAATCCCACGCAGAAATCTGCACGCTTTTGTCGATATAGCAATTATCGCCTATGCTAATATATTTTCCACCGGCGAGTCCCAATAAATATGGCTCAATAACAGTGTCGTGTCCTAATCTTTTTAATTTGGCAGAGCAATATCCGGCATATATCACTCGCTTGATCTTGTCAACCTGACTTTTGACGGCAGAAAAATAGCTATAGAATCTGCCAAGCAGAAAGAATACTTTTTTCATTTATCTTTATTGGCGAGTGTGTCAATCGTTGATGAGGGAATTTAAGGTAAGGCTTAATTCGTCGCAAACATGCTTGCTATAATATTTCCGACCGGTGGAAATACAGTTTTCCCTCATCTTAATTTTCTGCTCAGGTGTCAAATCCGCATATTTCATGATTTTCTCCACTATTTCAGAGGGATGCTCAGGCGAAATTTGAAAACCATTGTATCCATCGCGCAAATATGTAGCAATTCCCCTTGCGTTAGATCCGATCACTGGAGTGCCACATGCCATCGACTCGATTCCTGTCAACCCCAAACTTTCTGCAATGCTTGGGAAAATAAGCAAATCAAGATTGCGGTATACCTCTCCAAGATCCTTTTGTGGCATTCGTGGGATATAGGTCACATTCCCGGAATATTTGTCCATCTTGACGAAGTCTTTCACGTCTTGTTCAAGAGTTCCATACCCAATTATCGTAGCCTTAAAAGGAAATCCTGAAGATGTTAATTCTGAAATGGCATTCAATAATGAGAAGATGCCTTTGCCCGGTTCTAATCTGCCGACATAGCCAATTCTCATCGGGTTTTCTTTAGAGAATGTTTTCGGTATAAAAGACTCGGAAGGATAAAATATATCTTCTGATATTCCTCCTGATGGAGACACGATGATCTTATGAGCATCTATAATACCCCTTTCGTCTACGATCTTCTTAAAATATTCGGATGGCACTACTATCCTGAAAGCATTCTTGCTAACAAACTTATCAGTCATTTTCCCAAGGAAGCCCAAATATCCCTTTTTTTCATAAAGCAAGTCTTCTCCATGATAATTCACGATAAGCTTAGGATGCTTAAATAGGTATAAAAACTTTAAAATAGGAATGGCTTGATTAGGGAAATGTATATATATTAAATCAAATCCACCGTGAGAGAATCCTTTGATTATTTGTCGGAAGAATCCGAAATAACTTTTCAGTTTTTCAAATTTCAAACTGGGCCTGCCTATTATCAGTGCCCTATTGACGATTTCAAGACCGTTGTTTACAAAACCATCGGTAAGATTTTTTACGAAACTTCCATATCCGGGGCTTTCCTCGTCGGGCCACATGTTTGAAATAAGAAAAATTTTCCCTTTAGATTCTGCAGTTGAATTTTCTTGTTCCATTTCGTTATAAATTAGGAGTCGAGTCTTCGACTTCTTTAATTGCGTCTTTAATTGCCTCCAAAAATCCATGCCCGAATTTAATATCAGGCTCTACATAATTTCCTTCTCCCCATTCGTTCCAAGACTTTAAAAAGACCAGAGGATTGGATTCTTTTTTAGACACCCCTCTCAATACTTCTATACAATGAGCTTTGAAAAGTTCGGGGGTGGCACCATGCAGAACGGTGCCGGTCACACCACTTCTCGGGGTATGGTCCCAGTTAGGTATTAGGGTAGGCACGACATTTTCAGACAGATCAATATCGCATAAAAATTTAGGATACATTTCCGAGTATTCCCGAATTCCCGGAATACGTCGGATAAATCTATCGAAAGCTCTTGTAATCAGTTGTCCTTTTGTGCGTCGGCTAACCCAAATGTCGAAAAGTCGGCATGTGTTTACGGCATCAAACCCTTCCTTGAGCAGACGATGAATGACTTCATCGGTAATGTCCATCTGAAGCTGGCATAAGAAATATATTCCATCAAGTCCATTTTCCTTTGCGAGACATTGCCATCTTCTGATAAAAGCCTGAGCATCAGGAAGCATCAAGGGCTTATAAATCATGAAAGCGGGTTTTCCCTCGATTCTTATATATCTTTTGTCAAGAAATGCGGGAAGAAGCTCCATGAAGTGCCGGTCGATGTCATCATCGGAATAGGTTTGCTCCACGAGAACCTTCCGGTCGATCTTAGAGCCATCCGGATTCCAGAATTTTGCTGTCCAACTTTCGTTTGCCCAGCATAGCATAAATGGGAAATCCGGTTTGCCACTATTCAAAACCTCATTGAATGGGCGTTCCAGTTCGCGCTTGCCATTTCCAAACCAATAGTGATAATAGCAAAATCCATCGATTCCATAATCTTTAGCAAGTTTTGCCTGGGCTTCACGGGTTTCGGGAAGTCTGAGATCATAAAATCCAAGGTCGGCAGGAATCTTTGGCTGATAGTGCCCTTTGTAAAGAGGGCGAGCTTTGGCTACATTGGTCCATTCTGTAAATCCCGGACCCCACCAGTCATTGTTGTGCTGCGTAGGATGATATTGAGGAAGATAGAAGGCAATTATCTTAGGTGTCATATTGTCTTTATCATTTGTTGCGATAAGAAGTCCATCTATTTTTTATCGCCCAGAATCTTATTATAGTAGTTTATAATCTTATTGCCGAAACTTTCTTCTGAAAAAAATTCCTTCACAGAAGATTGCGCTCTATTGATCATATTCCTGAATTCACTGCCTGGCACAAACGCCCCTCCGTTGTCAAAGATCTCGGTGATATTGACGAGGGCTTCAATCAACTGTGATTTTTCTTCATAAGCAATGGCTATAGGAGCTCCGGTGAATTCGAGTCCATTGTCAAGTTGCTCTTTAGTGCCACCTGTGTATCTTGCTACGCATAGCGAACCATTTGCCATTGCTTCAGGCATGACTCTCCCCAGTCCTTCAAATCTTGACGGTATGATTGTGGCTGCGGCATTATACATAAAGTCAGCGACATCAGCCCTCTCTCCGAGCCATACGACTTTCGAATCTACTCCACCTTGAACTGCTATTGACTTCATGCTTTCAAGATAAGCGGGGTCATCGCATCCTCCACAAACATAGAGAGGTATAGGATTGTCGACAGATTTTGCGTACTCCACATATGCATGAAGAAGGTCTTCAATCCCTTTTGCGGGCTCAATGCGTCCTGCATAAAGAAACCATCTCTGCTTATCTTCATTTATCCAGAAATCGGAAGAACGGACAATTCCATCATAAATCTGAATGGCATTGTCTTTAGAATCTTGATGTAGATGTCTTTGGATATCCTTAGTGATAGAAATCGAAGAAACGTGCGGACTCTTGAGTCTGCTCTTACGTCCCGGCAAGATTAGACGGAAATCTAAATATCCATATTCGCGAATATGCACGATGTCGGGCACACCAATGGCCTTAGATGCATAATATCCCACATTTATGACCGAGGAGTTTTCATGCACTAAGTCGGGGGAAAATTCTTTAGCAATTCGTTTTACGCCCGAACGTGCTCTGAAATTAATCCAGAAGTCATGAACAAGCCGAGGAAGCCATTTTATTTTTTCTGACAGCGTGTTGAAATAGGGAAGCCGCACATGCCTGAAATGAACCACGTGGACCTTAATATCCCGATCGCGCAGCCATTGAGTGAGGCCATTTTCATTCGGACACACCACTTCAAATTCTATTCCATGATTCTGTGCCTGACAAATCATGGAAATAAAACTCTTTGTGGCTCCTCCTGCTATTCCGGTGCCGCTGGCTATATATAATACTTTCATGCTCTAATGGTTTGCGCTACATTTCATTTTCTGCTTCCGGAGTGGGGAGGGATTGAGAAGACTGATATTGATCGTCTGACAAACCTTTGCGGCTGTAGATGTCTAATCCCAATATATATGGAAGCAGCCAAGAATACCATCCGGGATAAGCATTCTGCATAAAACATAATGCAATAAGGAAGAAAAATGTCAAGGTAAACTTCCAATTGGGATTTGGAGGAATCAAAGAGATGTAGAAAGCCAACACTAAAAGGACTCCAATCAGTCCATATTGCAAGATATAGATTTTAAATCCGGAACCTCCAATTAAGTCCATATTTGCTTTTGTCCTGACCCCAGCCCAGAAATCACCATTTTTCAGAGATTTATCAAATTCAAAATCGGTGTTGTCAAAATATCTGTTGTTGCCTTTGATGCCTTTGCTCTCATCATACTGAAGACGTTCGATGATCAGTTCATTGACAGCATTATTGCCTCCTGAAAGACTTTGGAGACCCACGATCAGTGCCGCGATAAGAGCAGCAACGCCAATTCCCTTCGCGATAGTATTGACTTTCATAAGCACAAATGCTGTGAAGGTAATGAGATAGCCGGCAAGAGAAAACGAGAATCCTATAGCCACAATAATGATCCAAAGCCATGGGCATTTCTTAAAATCAAATCTGTTTGCTATCAGAAGAAACTCACAAGGCATGGCAAGGTGTCCCGGCTCGAGAAAGAATGCATTGAAGCGTACAAATGTGCCATAGTCAAATGTGGTCTTAAGATAGAAGATATAATTCATAAAAGGTTTGTAAGGTGGGTGATTATAGAGCCCGAAGTCCGGGAGTGGGATTACGAGAGTGACCCAATATATTAGCAATGCCGGTATAAGGAGAATTGCAAACCATTTGGTGACATATTTTAGCAGATCTATTTGATAATCTTGGGGCAGTTGGACAAGAAAGACCGCAGGAAGATACATGGCAAACGTCACGAATCCAAGCCCGATGCCTCCAATATAAGTGCTCCAGGCTACAAGTCCTACAAGAGCCAGCAAGATAAAGCCTGTGCGTGAATCCAATTTGATTTCGATCGGCAAGAAACTGAGAAAAAACAGCAAGAGCACATTGAGTGCCATCAGCAACGGGCCTAATGGTATTTCAGCTGTAATCCAAATATATGCTGAAACTAAAATGTAGAATAAATTTGTCAGTTTAAATATAGTCCACATATGTGTCTAAGTCTTTAGAATTTTTTAATAACCGACTAAGAACTTCTATACTATAGAATGGATCTTAACGTGGCCTTATAATCATGAGAAATGAATAATTTAATTATTTGATAATCTATCTGCTTCTGTGATTGTTAATCAGTTTTGCCTTAAATTGTGATAAATGTTGAATAATGAATTCTCTCTCATTTCTGTTGAAGCCAAATGAAAAAATCGCCAATAGGCTGCAAGCAATGTAAAAACTGCTTTCCGCTATTAAAATTGAGAAACTTTCTTCGGGATAATATATCTTTATGAGTGCCGGAAGTATGGAAGATGTCATCACTACGAGAATGCATCGTAGATATACATCTTTCAAGTAAACCGCTATTTTTATTTTAATCATCTTTGAAAGCATTATTAAGCGTGCACACAGGCATAATTGAGAAATAACAATGGCTATTATTAAGACGCTTGGTGGCTTACATCCGGCTTTCAGTGCCAAATAAGACAGAGGAAGATTAAGCATTTGCAGGCCTCCTACTATTATTTGATAATCCCTGATGTCGCCGGTGGCAAGCATAGCCGTCACCAATGGATGTGAGATAGATTCGCTTAATATTAAAATGAGGACTAACTTTACAAGCAAACCGGTGTATTCAGGAGTATTGTTTAGCCAAATTTTTAGGATACAGTCAGTGTTCAAGATAATTATACTCGCAAGAAGCCAACATAGGAAAAAGGCCATTTTTGCGCTTCTGTTGATTAGCTTCAGCATTTCATCATCATTCCCGGTGGCGTATAATTTTGTGATTTGAGGATTAACTGCCATCATGAAATTATTGCTCAATTGTGTGACGGCATTAGATACTTGCATGCTAATGGCATAAGCAGCATTCACAACTGTCCCATAGAATAAATTAAGCAAGACATTGTTGCCCTGGGTTCTTAAAACGGCAGAGGCTGCCCCTATGATATTCCATCCGGCAAAATTCCCAATCTCTTTAAATAATGTGGTATTATATTTTGGCCAACAACGGCATTCTTCAAAACGGCTCCAGCAATAGATCATATATATCAACTGAATTGTGACGGACACAAGGAAAACCATAAGGGCATAGTATATCACTTTATCGTGTGTGAAGAGGTTGATGGAGAAAGCGATTCCTAATTTTAATGTGACCTCGATGATGCTGACGAAAGAAAAGGTTGACATCTTCTCATGTGCTATTATAGTAGCATTATAAGGTACGCTCAATAGGGTCATGCAAAAAGAAGCAATCGAAAAAGCGAATATCCAATAGGCTGAGGTATAACTTCCGCTTGGTATCTCCATCTTGTTGGCAATAAACCACACCCCTATAGTGGCGCTTAGGATAATTATTACGCCACAAAAAGATAATTGGATAAAAAGTGCACTGGAAAATATATTTTTAAGCCTCTTAAAGTTGCCTGTACCTAATTCGTAAGTGATATATCGGCTGATGGCGGCTGACAGTGAGCCTGTCAGTGCTGAAAATAGCGCAACAAATCCTCCAATGACATTATATAAGCCATATTCTTTGAACCCTAATGATTCGAGTATGATTCTTGATGTATATAAAGTGACGCCCATTACGAGTATCATCCTGATATACAAGAACATTGTGTTTTTTAGGATTCTTTTATTGTCTGCGGCTGACATAAATGCTGATTTTTGTGTATTGCACACTTGCCCTTAACCCGATCATTTGGATTTACAGAATAATCCGATAATATCCTTTAATTTCCCCCGACTTTTATCTTTAAGCATATCCAATTTCGGACCGATAGAATCATAATCAATGTGTTCATTGGAGATCAGATTAAAAGCATCCTCTGAATTCTTCACAATCCGGCGTTGCAATCCAAATTTGGATAGTAATGATTCCATTCGGGTGATTGCTTCCGGTTTTGAATTGATTACGGCAAATTGACGTTTGAAAATCAAAGAGAATACCAATCCATGAAAAGAGTCTGTAATTACATATTTGGCTGAAGAAATCTTTTTTAGCCATGTCGAGACAGAATAATACTTTTCATTGTATCCTCGGATGGTTCTATTCAAATGTGGAATAAAACTATGTGCAGACACATTAAAGAAGCTTAACCCTCTTTTATTAGCCTCTTCTTCCACTTCCTTATATAGCATATCTTTCCATGGCCTGAGACGGAAAAATACTACATCAGAAGGGTTTTCATCCGGAGAAAAGAGAGACGAATAATCGTCGGTCAGAAAACAAGGGTCTAACACTTCTTCCGCATTAAGATCAAAAGTGTTTTTCAACAAGTCAACTCCACTTTTTTCTCTTACTGATATAATCTTGAATCTTGAAAGATAGTTTCTTGTGGATTCAATCTTGTCCGGCAAAGGCCATTTTTCTAATCCAAACGACGATGCAAATGAAGCGATGGGTTTGTCCTTGAGCGCAAAGTTTACTAAAAATTGATCCAATTGACTTCCTACAATGTTCGGATTCCATACTTGGTCGCTTCCTACTAAATATGCGTCTACTTCAGTAGTTAAATCTGCAGTATAAGGAAGATTATGCTTGACAAAATCCTGTTTGAATTTGTATTGCAGTATATCCCTGACTTTGTGGGAGAATGTCTTTTCTCCGGGAGTGACAGGAATATAAATTAATATCGGTTCGTGTCCAAGATTTTTGATTGCATTGCACAGTGACCAGCATTGAAGCATCGCTCCATAGTTGGGCACGTTGAATATAGTGACTATTCCAATTTTCATTTACAGAGGGTCGATTTTGTATTAGACTTTCGACAATGGAATGGAGTTTTTCTATGGTAATATATTAATATTCAAGTGATTTGAGTGGAAGTATATGTGAATTTTAGGATAAATTATGCACATATTTATTCTTCCCTTTGTGATGACAAAAGGTCTACCGGTGTCCTATTGTATTGTAATTGAAATGCAAAATTAAGAAAAAAAAACGATATATAGAAATAATAGGGGAAAATCCTACATCAAAATCATATAATCAACTCTTGAGGCGAAAGATTATGCAAATTCTAAGTTTACGTCCGGTTAGTTACTTTTTTATATTATGAAATTCAAAAATTTAGGGATAGTACAGTTAAATTTTCTTTCTTAAGAGTTTTTTGCTGTATTTTTGAGGATATGTTTGCTGAAATGAGATTTTGTTGCTAAATTTGCAGAAAAACTAACCTATCACAATATGAAAATAAAACTTCATCATGTCGTCAACTCATTTTTGATTGCATTTACTTTAGTAGGGAATGCTCAAAATATGAATGACAGAGCTCTCTGGGGGTCTGTATGTGGAACGTCGAATGCCACCTATTACAATGAAACACTCGACAAAATGCTCGTAAGTTGGCGTATGCTTCCGGGTGATGACGCATCAACATCATTCGACCTTTATCGGAGCTATTCCGGAAAATCAGAGGTTAAGCTAAATGCTGACCCAATCTTTGCTACTAATTATCAGGATAAAAGTATTTCATTCAGCGATCGAGGCGGTGTAGGTGACGTGACTTATCGGCTAACATATTCCGGAAGTGACGAGACTATAGGAACGTATACATTGCGCTCGAGCCAAAGAGTAGGTAAACGGCCGTATATATCAATCCCTTTGACTGGAACTTCTGATGTATGTGAAACTGAAGGGGTGTCTTATCAAGCCAATGATGTTAGTGTTGGGGATTTGGATGGAGATGGACAAATGGAAATAATAGTGAAGCGCCTGCTCGCATATGGCGACAGCGACGGAACGGGTTCAGGCGCCTCACCTCTTTTTGTAAGGCACACAGTGCTTTATGAGGCATATAAACTTGATGGCACAATGATGTGGCGTGTTTGTTCAGGCCCTAACATTATCCTTGGCAACAGCAGTTCTTTCGCAGTGGCGGACTTTGACGGAGATGGAAAGGCAGAAATGGCTATCAAGACCGGAGAAGGGACTATCTTTGGCGATGGAATGGAAATCCCGGACACTGACGGGGACGGAAAGACAGATTATCGCACCGATGGCGCGAATTATATAGGCAGCGGACCGGAATTTTTCTCGATTGTTGATGGCATCACAGGTAAGGAACTGGCTCGTGCTGATTTTATTAAGCGAGGGAAAAGCCAGGACTGGGGCGATAATTATTTCAAACGTGCCCATAGCCTTAGAGTCGGGGTGGGATGCTTTGACGGAAACCTTCCATCTGTGATTTTAGGGCGAGGAGTATATGCCAAGTCTGTGATTGAAGTATGGGATTATCGCAATGGGGAATTGACGCGTCGTTGGAACTTTGACACTGATGCGAAACTTACCGGAAAGGATGGCAACGCATATAGCAAGTATGCTGCTCAGGGAAACCATTCTTTAAGCGTTGGAGACGTGGATGGTGACGGTTTCGATGAAGTGGTATACGGCGCCATGACTGTGGATCATGACGGAGTTGGCTTGTATACCTCTCGTTTGGGTCATGGAGATGCTCTTCATTTAGGGAAATTCGATCCTTCTCGAGAGGGACTGCAGATTTTCTCTTGTTTTGAGACAGGCAAGACTGAGGTGGCTCTGAGAGATGCATCCGATGGCTCTGTGATATGGGACCATAAAAGTGCTTCAGATGGCGATATGGGACGTGCTATGATAGCAGATATCGACCCTTCATCTCCCGGATGCGAGATGTGGTGGTACAAAAGTTCAGTGCATGGCATCAACGGCAATCAGCTTCAAGGATCGGCTGCCGACTATCCTGGATCATGCAATTTTGCCATTTGGTTTGATGGCTCATTAAACCGCCAAATGTTTACCGGGACAAAAATCGACAGCCGTCGCGGTGGGCGTGTATTTACAGTCTATCGCTATGATGTGTCTGACATTAACGGATCGAAGGAGAATCCTTCTTTTTATGGAGATATACTTGGTGACTGGCGAGAAGAACTTATATATCCTGATGGCACCAAGACAAAAGACTTGAAGATCTTCACATCTTGGATTCCTACAGATCACCGCATTCCTTGGCTTATGACTGATCACGTATATGAAATGAGTGCCTTGAACCAGAACATAGGTTATAATCAGCCTACTCATACAGGATATTATCTTGGTTCAGACTATAAGTCTGATGAAGAAATATGGGCAGCAGCCTCAGAAAATTCATGTGCGGTAGAAGAATTGGGTGTTAACCCCAGTGTAGCCGGTGATAATATTATCTATGACCTGACAGGGCGCCGAGTTGAGCATCCTGCCGCCGGCATTTACATTTGCAACGGAAAGAAATTCGTAGTCAAATAATAACAGAGATAGTAGCCATAAAAAACAGAGCCCTCATAAAGGACTCTGTTTTCTTTTATGCCTAAGTTCCGGTATTAATACCAAGACTGGATTAAAATAATATATGTCAGCGTACTACAGTTTTCTTTCCGTTGATGATATAGATTCCGGGGATCATATCTTTAAGTTCTGACTTTTTGCCAACCTTAACACCTTGCAAGTTGAAGATATAAGCATCTGATTGAGCGTTGACAGTTTCGACACCACTCCCTATTCCTGCAATTGAAACTTCATTGTGGGTTTCTGAAACGATGAATGTAAAGGTAGATGTGCCATCTTCGTTATTCTTTGCTTCAAGTTCTGTTTGATTGACAGATACTGCCAGATTCTTGCCTGTCACGCTCACTTCAGTTCCGGCAAAACAATTGAAACCCTCAGCCGGATTTTCTACGACAGTGACGATGTCTTTGACTACATCAGCCTCAATTCCGGCAGCCATATCGAATGCCACATTGCATTCTACCGGGTCTGTGTCCATAAACATTTTGAGAACATCGTTTTCGGCAAGGTCGAAACCATAAGATGTGCTGCCTTCATACATTGGCTCAAGAAGTTCTCCGTTTAGATATACTTTGCCTGAAAGGCTGATAGTAGGGTCTTCCTCGTTCCAAGCATACCAAGAGAGATTGAATGGATTCATTTGCTCGTAGAAAGGCATTACGTTGTAACCGTTTTCTAATGTGAAGCGATATGAATGATCTGTGGTAGATCCAAGTTCAAGAAAAGTGGAGCAAGCTTTTCCATTTACGTTGTCGATCCAAACGATAGCTTTCTTGTCAAATACCTTTTCAGTAATATTAAATTCGAGAACATCTCCATCTTTCAACTCTTGACTGTCGTTATAGCTTGGAAGAGTTTCACCATTTAGGATCACAGAATTGAGGATAGCAGTCGGGTCTATACTCCAGCTGATTACCGAGTTGTTCTCGGAAAGTTCAATGATGTTTTCACCTTGCTGTATGGATATAGGATATTCTTGGGAATACCCATTATATATTGTAATGAATTCAGGATTGGGTACCACCAAGGTGACCTTGATTGTTCCATAAGGATGTGCATCAATGAATACTTCGGAGTCTTTCATCACAGGGAAAGAATAACTGCTATAGAAGTCAACCGGCTGGCCGTTGACTGTCACTTCAGTGAAGTTATATAGGTTAGCGTTGCCATTGATGGTAAGTGTGTCACCGAGTTTAACTACGACAGACTTTCCGTCGAAATCTTCTATAGGCTGATAGTTTACGCTGATGCTAATCGACCCTTCGGCACCTTCGGAGTATGAGAAATTCACTACATGATCTTCATCCGGAAGAATAGCTACAATATCAATCACGCAGTCTTCTGTAATGTCAACGTAGTAAGAGTTATCGACAGGTGCAACCTCTGTGCCGTTCAGTTTCACAGAGTAGAGAGGCACAGAGTAGTTTGAGGGGCTGATAGTCAAATAGAATTCTTTAGCCGGATCAAATTTGATGATGTTTTCTCCTGCCTTAAGATCCAGATGAGTGTAGTATCCTCCAAGTATTGCACTCACCAGTGAAGGCTCATCGACATTGATAGTGAATTGGGATGTGCGGAATTCATCGATATTGACAAGAGAAAGAGTGAATACTTCATCTTGAATTGACTCATAAACAGTCAGATACCAGGTGTCTCCATAGAGTCCGGAGGGAGCAGTGCCTGTCTTGTCGGTGACTCCTGTAAGTTTCCAAGGAGATACTCCTTCAAAAATAAAGTTTGTGTATTGAGGCACGTCGAAGTGGTTGGCTCCTTTCACCAATTCGTAGGTCTCGCCATTCATCTGGCATTTTACAGCCTCTGGGTTAGAAACGTTGATTGTAAACTGTATGTTGCTTTCTTCCTGGGCATATGCGGGTAGGATTCCAAAAGCAACTATGACAGATACGATCCAGAAACAGATTCTTTTCATCATGTTGATTTGTATTTAATGGTTTTATGGTTGAAAAGTTTATATTGTAGAAATCTTTAACACTTATTTCACGAAGATCTTTTTGCCACCTGCAATGTATATGCCGGAGGGAAGTTCAGAAAGGACTTCGCTAAGTTTTACATTGCGGCGGATGATTACTCCTGAGAGTGTGTAGACGTCTATCGGAGCATCTTCAGTGTCGGTGATGTTGTCGACACTATTGCCATAACCTACACGATAAGCAGGAGTGCGGAGATATGCCTGAGGGAACAGGTTGTTGAGCATCACACACACAACATCATCGGGGAAAGTGGTGTTGAATGTAGTGACTCCATTGGATATAGTATACTCATCGTCTACAATGAGCGTCTCGCCGCTGAGAGTTCCGGTTTCGGAATCCAAGACAGGTTCTCCCAAAAACCAAATATAAGAAGTCTCGTAGAAATCTTTCACTACAGCTTGCGATGAAAGGTCGTATGTCATATTATCATCTGAAATGATTGCTTCTATATTTTCTTGGTTGCCATAGTAATAGACAGTTAGCCTTGGGTAATCCGACTGTACGGGCATAGTGGCGAATGTGAAGCGGTTGTTGGCTATGTCCAGGTTGTGTAACGTGGCTCTAAAAGGGAGTACATTTATTTCAGAAAGTTTGTTCCCGGATAGCCATAATTGTTCTATATTCTTAAGGCCGGTAAAGTCAATTGTCTCAAGATTGTTGGAACTAAGGTCTAATTCCCACATTTGAGTATTGCCGAATTTTACTTCAGTCAAAAGGTTGCCTCCAAGATATAAAGTCTTAAGATAAGGAAGTTTTGAGGCGTCAAATTTCTCAAACTTATTCTCAGAAAGATCGAGACTTGTAAGATTTGGATACTTTTCTACCCAAACAAAATCAGAAAGATTATTGTCGATGAGGTTTATGCTTTCAAGAGGAGCATCCGGAAGCTTGATGTCTTCTTTGTTGAGATTTGCGTTGCTTACACCGATCATTTTCAGTCCCGTCATTGGGGTGCCATCAAAATTCCCCAACTTCATTCCATACATGGAGAATACAGTCAGATCAGTGGGAGAGTCGTAGGTGTAAATCTTTACCTTTGCATTCTTATACGTGCGAATTCCCTCATAAGCATTGAAGTGGTCATCTTTGTTGGCTACATATGGAATGAATTCGGATCCATCTCCACGCCAATCGACGTAGATTGAGGTGTTGACATCTGAAGCAATAATGAGTTCTCCTGCCTCTGAGTCTTCAAGGGTTGTGAAAGAGGCGACTTCAATCGTAGGCGCTCCTACCACGTTCACTTCAGTAGTGCGCAGCACATCATTGCCTTTAAATTCGGGGAATGCAGGATTAGTCAGTTCGCAATACACCTTGCCAAGATCAATGTTTAGGAAACGCGTTGCTCCCTCGTTGCAAATCATATCTACGCCATCTACGAGTGGAACTCCATCTGCTTTTTTCCAAGTGAATGTAGTTCCCATTCCATTCAGAAGCACGCGGTTTTGGCTTGTCAGATTGATGGCAGGCGCATTCTTGAGCAGTTCAATCGGCTTTTGAGGAGCATAGATATATTCCTTTGCTCCTGGCTCATATGGCAAAGTCTCAATATCGAATACGTTGTCAGAGATGTCAAGAAACTTAAGATCTGAGAATACGTCATGAACTATACGGCTCAGTCTGTTGCCGGATAGCATAATTGAGTCAGCGTCGATAAGGTAGGTGAGGCTTATTTCGCCAGAGAGATTGTTGTCGGAGAGGTCAAGCGTTTTCAGACCGTCGAAGTTAGTCAAACTGAATTCTGAAATATTGTTGGCTTTCAGGTTTAATCGCTTTATCTGTGTTGGTGTTGTGATGTTTGCGTTAGCCACCTTATTATTAGCAGCAGAAATATCAGTCAGAACGTGTTTCTCCCAGTTAGGGAAAATAGCTTCAAGGTCAAGTTCAGTCAACTCATTGTTGTCAAGATTTAAAGACTGAAGGCATCGGTTATATCTCAAATCTATATCGTGAAGTCCGGCATTATTGATGTTCAACCATCCTAATGAGTGTGCTTTCGTAAGGTCGATGGTTTCAATAGGGAATCCGTCTATTGCAAAAGCAGTGAGTGCTTCTTCTTCCGGCGCATAGATAGTGACTGATGCTCCGGAGATAATTGAGCCCGTAAGATTAGGCTCCTGAGGCAATCCATTGGATATTGCTGTAAACTCCTTCAAGACTCCATCACCAAAGTCGACTAAGAACTTGACAGGATTATCAGATGTAGCTCCTTCCATTCCGACAAATGCGGAAATTGATGATGACGCATTGGAGGCTGGTGTGATAATGATAGCAACAGAGGGATTTCCCATATCCTGAGGATTCTTAACCATAAACGGAGTAGTGGAAAGTTGATAATCAGGGAAAATGGAATTGGCATATTTCACATATACAGAATCGGGAATTGCCTCATTAAATTTGATGACCCCATCGGCATAAGAATATAGAGAAGGATCAATGATTGTGTCATTGCCATCGATTTCTTTTTTCAATACCAATGCATAAGTCTCAGTATTCGGACGTAGCACTCTTGAAGAAAGATCAAGAGTGGAGTTAACGTCCATTTCCTTAGATACTTGAATGTCGTTTTGCTGATAGAAATACTCTCCCCAAGTTTCTTGTGGCTCAGGTAAAGTCGCAAAATCCATGTCATTATTATTGATATTTATGCTATACAAAGAAGGATTGCATGAAAAGTCAATCGATGTCAGGTTATTTCTTTTCAGGCTGATATTGGTGAGTTTTGGATTTTTACTGATATCCAAATTATTGAGGTGGTTCCCCCCAAGATAAAGAATGGCGAGATTTGGCAGTTTTGTAAGATCTATGCCGTTGAGATAGTAGGAGTTGTTGACGGAGCCTGATGCATGCTCAGCCATCAGAGTTGTGATATTGGGGTTGTTGGATAAATCAATATCAGTGATTCGAGTCTCAGAGATGTTGAGGCTTATCAGATTAGGATTCTTCGATACGTCGAGAGTGCTGACGTTGGTAAGTTCAAGACTCATGGTCAGCAGTTCGGGGCACCCGGAAGAATCAATACTCCAAAGGTCAAGATTGTGATAAGCGTCGAAAGCCTGCATGGCGGGGTAATCGCTCAGGTTGAAACTTTGGTCAAGATGGTCTACTATATCGATTTCCAATATAGCCAGATTATTCTTTGGCACTCCTATCTTCAGCGGGGTCTCTTTAGTGAAGGGATTGTCTGAGAGATAAATCGCATAAAGATTTGTGAAAGGTGTAAGATCAAGAGATTTCAGTGTGTTATGGCTCAGGTCGATCACTTCCAGATTTTTGCATTGCGCCATGTCAATCTCAGTGACATAGCCGCCTTGCAGCTGGATCATGTCGATTTTCTCCGGGTCTCCGTAAATTTTAATAAGTCCTTGCTCACTTACTTGAAGAGTCTTGTAAGTTCCTGATATGGCTCCGTTTTCTACTGTCCAAGGCTCAACTTCCATTTCCTGAAGACCGAATCCTGTGTCTATGTCGAAATAGTCCGTCTCGGTAGATCCCAGTACGATTCCGAAACTGTTTGTAGGCCCTACTATATTATATACATCTGTCTTGATTGTGATTATGGGTGATTCTTCAGAACTGCGGGTATGTTTGCGCGATGCTTCTAAAGAAGAGGCATTGAGCATGAATGCCAGGAAAAAGCAAATCAGCGAAAAAGTTTTTTTCATGTCTAATTAATGTATAGTTTATTTCAATGTTATTTTTTGGGAGTGACGTCCGTTGGCATTTATCAGGTAGATACCGGGCATTAGAGTTGAAAGGTCTACTGTCGCTTCGTCGCCGATTGTAAGATCGCTGAATACTATGCGTCCGTCGGTAGTAAAGACTTTAGTTTCAATTCTTTCAGATCCACCGACGAATAATTTATATGTGCGGTCTCCTTCTTTTGATAAGATCAGGCGGTCGTTGCGCAGTTCTGCATCGATACCCTTAACTTCTGACGACATGCGGATAGCTTCTTTAAGCCCGGCAAGAGCATCAAACTTGCCGGCACCCCATCTGGTCCGCTCTAACGTAGACTCCACCTGTTCGTCTCTAACTGAAGTCTTGGCAATGATTTCTTTCACATCATCGATAGTCAGATCCGGATTTGCCTCAAGCCAAAGTGCGATAGATCCGGCTACAAACGGAGTTGACATTGATGTCCCAACTTCCTGTTTCCAATAATTTGTACGTTCATTTTCCACAAGTTTTGCCTGACACATATAGTCGAGATAGCCTTCGCCATATTCTTCGGCTGTTTGTTTTGCATATGGCCAACTGACAGATGAGATAATAGCGGCTCCCGGTGCGCATACATGGGGGAGTTCTCTTCCATCGGAAAGAGTTCCGAAAGAAGAAAAACCGCTTATCCCACCGGGTGTAAAGGCTTCCTCTGGATATCCGGATGTCCCTCCATCAAGGCAAGTCCAATACTGGCGAGTATTGTAAGATCCTACTACAAGAAGGTTGTGGCCAACTGCAAGGTCAGAGATTGTGCCATCCATTGATCCATCCGAGAATCCTTCCTGGCCATAACTTTCAAGCCAAGTGTTTTGTCCGTCGCAGTAGCATTCGATAGTTTGCCCCGGCACTCCTTCCACTTCAAATCCTAGCACATAATCATCTTCAAGGTTAGAAACAATGTTGTTGATAGTGTAATAATCCACCATTCCATAATAGCGACCTGTCTGCTCATCGATTTTTCCTCCTACCCCGATGTAGCCATCAAAAGCCTTCTTTAACGTTGCGTCTCCTATGATGTCGGAAGCATCCATCTGGTAGTCGGAAGATGAAGCATAGTAAGTGCCTATATTGTCTCCTACTACCGGCATTCTTAAAGCCGGACGGTATCCTCTTTTCTTGTTGTAGATCACCGCCTGAAGTTTGAACGGAGTCTCATCGTTGGAATAGATCGACACTGCCCCATAGCGAATTGTAGAACTTCCGGGCTCTTCCGGGTCATATGTATAAAAATAAGGATGAATCATTGTCTTAAATGAAGATTCATCTTCAGTAAGAGTTTTCTTCACTACTAATTTCAAATCCCCTTCATTGCCAGCGGATATACAGACGATGCCATGCTTGCCTATTTCGTCGAGGAATTGAGACATTTGAGATCTGGGATCGTGCGGACCAACACTGCTTCCGAGAGAAAGACTGTATACAATCGGGCGGTTGAGATATTCTGAATATCCAAGGATATAATCCAAACCAAGCGCAATGAAGCCGTCGGCGAGATCACCGCAAGAAACGGCTATATTCGAACCAGGGGCTGCCCCATAGTATTTACAGTTTTCTGTGATATAGTCTCCGGGGCGCATTTGCCCTCCGGGTCGTCCTACGCTTACAGGCCCATTATAGCCGCCCGCGAGGATTCCAAGTGTATGGGTGCCATGAAAACTGTAGGGATCATCAGTGGTAAAGTCTGCAATGTTTGTTTCATTGTAATGTGTTTCAGCAATCCCGGTTCCTGCTGCATTGTAGCGAAGATGTGCGAGATATCCTATGCGTGAACTGTTGTCGGGAAGACGGAAGTTGATATGGTGAGCGTCAATTCCTTGATCTACTATTGCAGTGATGACTCCGGCCCCAGTGTATGGAACCCAAAGACCTTTTTCTTGGTTCCCTTGATGTATATAGTCTACACCCGAGGCTTCCCTTGCAAGGTCCATAGACGGGAATAATTTTTTCTGAAGCGACATCGCCTTTACTGCATCGAGGGAAGAAATGGCCTCAGCTTCAGCAAGTGCAACTTCTACTATTGCGATATTCCCTTTTACATTCAATACGTTTATTCCCGCATCTTCAAGTTCTGATGCGGTATGATTGTCGGCTATTGTGATGAATGCTACGGATGTTGGATTGTTTGAAGTGGATTGGTTCCCAATGATCTTTTTCACTTTTGCTGAGGCGTTGCTTTTATTTTTAATTACTTCTTGCCTTAATTCTGAAAGAGATCTTAGGTCTAAACGATTGGCAAAGCCAAAGAGGGAGATGCCCAATGCACAAATGATTAGGTTAATTTTTTTCATACGATGTAGAAACTTCGTCAGCTATAGATGCTGATAATAGATTGATTTGCAATTTTTGTGCAAAGATAGTTTATTTTTTGTAAAGTTCAAAATTTTAATGGCGTATGACCAGTTAAAAATTCTTTTTATAGTTGTTTTTTGCCATATTTTTTAGGCTTTGTTTGAAAATGTGAAATTAAAATTATAGTTTGCAATGCTATCCGTCTTTTAGAGTCTCATCTCGGGTTATATTTTTTCCGGTATGTGGAGTGTGTAGATCAAGTCGTGGATTTTTTCAGCAAGTAGTGGAAAGGATTTTCCGGAATTCTTCAGTTCGGAGACGCTTATGGGCTTTCCTATGATGATGCGGAATCGCTTGCCACGTGAGGCACAAAGTTCGGCGGGGAGCGTTGCTTGCTCGATATTAACTTTGATGCCCAGTTTCTTCCTCCATTTCGCGAGACGATAAAAACGTTTTCTATTTAGTGCCACAAACCTTATAGGAACGATGTCGCGGTCATTCTCAATTGCTTTCTGAACAAATGCTTTCTGCCATTTCAAGTCGTATACCTCACCTCCGGGATGAAGTCTTGAAACTAATCCTGCCGGGAAAATAACGATTTGTCGGTCGGAAGCATATGCCGAGTTAATTGCCTCTGCAGCCGCTCTGGCTTGACTTCCGTACTTGTTGATCGGAAGAAATACGTTACTAAGTGGCTCCACATTCATCAGTAGATCATTTACTAGAAAACTGATGTTCTCATCACCGTAACGTTGTCCCAATACCGCTATAAGGGCGATGCCGTCAAGACCGCCCAACGGATGATTAGACGCGAATACTACACGGTGATCCGGTGTAGGAAGATTCTCAGCCCCTTCTAATTTCACTTCAATGTTAAGATGTTTCAGGACTTTCCTTGAAAACTCGCTACCCTGTGACGGATAACTGATACGCAATATCTCGTTGAGTTCATCCTGATGAATGAGGCGCGCGAGTGCATTATAAAGGAATCCGGGGATGAACTTCTGCTTACGCAAAGGGATTCTCTTTTTGAGAATCCCTTCAATATCTAATTGTAATAATGGTCTTTTATCCATGATTATTGTGTTGTCGTAGGCGTACGATCCGTACAGCCCTGCCATGTAATTGGTAAGTTTATCATCAAAACTCTTTTGCCTATTTGCCGGTGCCTTTTTTTGCGCCGCGCCATGAGGCATCCTCGTCGTTGACAGACTGCTCCTCGTCCCAGAATTCGTCTTCCCATTCCTCGTCGGTCTCGGGCATCCAATCTTCTTCTTCATTGTCATCCTGATGGAAGATAAATTCGTCTTCCTCTTCCACTCGGTGGTGGCGGTCAAGGTTGCGATGGGTGATAGTTGAGGCAGCCAGATTATCTTCTGAGTTAATTTCACGCCAAAGCAAGTCTTTTAATTCGGTTAGGCCGAAACCGGTGACCGCAGAAATGAACACAGTTGGGATACCATCGGGGAGTTCCTTTTTCATCTCCTCCATCATTTCCTCATCAAGCATATCACACTTAGAGATAGCGAGCACACGACTCTTGTCCATCAGTTCGGGATTGAATTGCCTTAACTCGTTGAGCAGAATTTCGTAGTCTTTCTTAATGTCAGATGAGTCAGCAGGAATCATAAACAGTAATACTGCATTTCGCTCAATGTGGCGCAGGAAACGAAGTCCAAGGCCTTTGCCCTCACTTGCACCTTCAATTATACCAGGAATATCAGCCATCACGAAACTTTGGCCATTCCTGTAACTCACAATGCCAAGGCTTGGTTCCATTGTAGTGAATGGATAGTCGGCAATTTTCGGTTTTGCAGCGGAGATGGAAGAAAGCAATGTAGACTTTCCGGCATTGGGGAATCCTACAAGACCGACATCCCCAAGCAGTTTCAATTCGAGCACCACAGCCTTTTCAATAGCCGGTTGCCCGGGCTGTGCATAGCGGGGAGCACGATTGGTTGAAGTGGCAAAATGTACATTTCCTCGTCCCCCTTTTCCACCGCGAAGCAGTTTGATTTCCTCTCCGTCTTGAGTTATCTCGCAAAGATATTGACCGGTATCGGCATCAAATACAGTAGTGCCAACCGGAACCTCAATGATGCGATCTTCTCCATCTTTGCCGGTAGATCGGTTTTCACCGCCGCTTTGTCCATCTGTAGCAAATATATGACGTTGATATCTCAGGTCAAGAAGTGTCCATTTATGCCGGTTGCCCCGAAGGATGATGTGTCCACCTCGTCCTCCGTCACCTCCGTCAGGACCACCTTTCGGAATATATTTTGCTCTGTGGTAGTGCCGGCTTCCGGCGCCACCCTTTCCACTGCGGCATAATATTTTTACGTAATCTATAAAATTTGATTCAGCCATTGTATTCTTTACTCATAATTCATAATGCACAATGCATAATGTTCTGATAGAGAAACAAACTTAGTCGTGTTTGGTTTCAATGTATTCAGGAATCAAAGGAGTCTCTCCATCTTTGGGCCCGTCATACATCGCTTCAATCTCCTTGGAATATCTCTTTGCTACTACCGGACGGCGAACCTTCATGGTGTTGGTGACTTCCCCATGAGTGATTGAGAAATGATTTGGAAGCAATGTGATTTTCTTTATCTGTTCATAGGAAGCGAGATCTTTCTGAAGTTCATTGATTTCACCCATTATCATGTCAATCACGACTGTATTTTTCAAAAGTTCCTCTACATTTTCAGTGTCAAGTTTCTTTGAAGCAGCCCAAGCAAGAAGTTGCGAGAGATTAGGCACCACCAATGCAGTGACATATTTCCGTTCGTCTCCTATGACAGCGACCTCATCGATAAATTTGTTTTCAGCCAGACGGCTTTCCAATAGCTGCGGGGCTATATATTTGCCATTAGACGTCTTGAATAGATCTTTTACACGCTCAGTTAATACCAGTGCTCCCGATTCTGTGAAATATCCGGCATCACCGGTGCGGAACCATCCATCATCAGTGAAAGCCTTAGCATTAGCATCCGGATTGTTGTAATATCCTGCTGTCACGGTTGCTCCTTTGACAAGGATCTCACCCTCTTTGTCAATCTTTACCTTGACCATTGGTAGCGGTTTGCCAACAGTCCCGATTTCGAAGTCTTTTAGAGGGAAAGCAGATACTGTCGCTGTGGTTTCACTAAGGCCATAGCCAATTATAACGTTGATGCCAATAGATTGCATAAACTCTGTGATTTTCGGGCTTAATGGGGCTCCGGCAGTCGGGAACATTTTCGGATCCGGGAGTCCAATTGTGTTTTTTACTTTAGAGAACACTCTCTTATCCCAGAATCTATATTCTTTCTCAAGCCAAGATGGCACAGGTTTCCCTTCTCTTTTAAATCCGAGATTCCTTCGATAACCTACTCGGATTGCACGACCAACCATAGCCTGCTGCACCTTGCTCATCTTTGAGATTTTTTCTTTTACTCCGGCATATACCTTTTCCCAGAATCGTGGTACGCACGTCATGAGATTTGGCTTCACTTGTGGCAGAGTATCCTGTATGATACGTGGATCTTCATTTATGGCAATTCTGATTCCCTTTGTGAGACAGAAGAAACACCATGCCTTCTCCAGGATATGGCTCATTGGCAGAAATGCCATCGAAAGGTCTTTGTCGGTGACATTGATAAGGAACTTAAGATGAGCCTCCATAGCCGCGTCATAGTTGGCATGGCTGAGGCAAACACCTTTAGGCTCGCCCGTTGTGCCTGATGTGTATATTAGAGTAGCGATATCTTCCGGAATCCCTCGTTCTGATCTTTGCTCTATCAGTATGCGGATATCTTCATCTGCTTCTATCCCAATCTTCATGAAGTCTTCCCAGACAATAGAGACTGAATCATCTGGATTGATGTCAAATCCCTCTTTCTTGAAGATAACTATCTTGTCGATCTGATCGGGATGTTTCTTCCAGTAATTATAAGCAAGAGGGTATTGATGCTTTTCCCCAACAAAGAGTATTCGAGGTTGTCCATTATTGACTATAAAGTCATATTGTGCCTGGCTGCTGCTGGAATAGAGTGGAATAGTGGCAACGCGGTTGCGGAATCCTGCATACTCAGTAATCAAAATCTGGGGGGTGTTGTTCGAACAGATTGCGATGGTATCTTTTTCCTTTACTCCAAGGCGTGCGAGGGCGCGCGCAGCAACGTCAATCTGAACGCGGAATTCCTCCCAACTTGTTGGAAGCCATTCTCCAGCCTTTCGCCAGCAATAGCGGTAGGCTTCTCGATCACCATATTTTTCCGCCTGTCGGCGAATCATTTCTACAAGTTTATTTGCCATTTTAATTTAATGCATAATTCATAATGCATAGTGCATAATTTAGGTTTTGTAGTTGTTTTGTGTTATGCGATGATAGCGACAAAAACGAAGCCACCAAGGAAAACTTGGATAGCCCTACACATATATAACGATTAAGAATATGTTTTTTCCTAAAAACATTACACCTTAATATTGTGTTTGTAAAATAAAAGTATTAATTTTGCGTCACCAAAATAGCCATATAAGCGTATTTTGCGCTATATGATTGATTTGAAAGCCTGATTATTAGTAGCTTATGAATAATCTTGTAATAGTAGAGTCGCCTGCAAAAGCTAAAACCATTGAAAAATTCCTTGGTAAGGGATATACTGTGCTTTCTTCCTATGGTCATATCCGAGATCTTAAGAAGAAAGGGATTTCTATAGATTTCGACAATAATTTTCAGCCGGAATATGAAATTCCCGTTGATAAAAAAGATACTGTTCGGAAATTAAAGGAGGCAGCCAAGAAAGCCGATATGGTATGGCTCGCATCCGATGAAGACCGGGAGGGTGAGGCCATAGCATGGCATCTTTATGAAGTGCTTGGATTGAATCCGTCAAATACAAAAAGAATCGTTTTTCATGAGATAACCAAGCCTGCAATCCTTAATGCCATTGCCAATCCTCGCGATATTGACATTGATAGAGTAAATGCCCAGCAGGCACGTAGAGTTCTCGATAGAATTGTCGGGTTTGAATTGAGTCCTGTGCTATGGAAGAAAATTAAGCCATCCCTTTCGGCTGGGCGAGTGCAAAGCGTAGCAGTGCGTCTCCTTTGTGAGCGTGAGAAAGAAATTGCGGCGTTCGTCCCGGAATCATATTTCCGCGTCTCGGGCATGTTTGAACTTCCCGGAAGCGACGCCGGACTAAAAGCAGATCTCTCTCGCAGATGCTCCGATGAGCAAGATGCAATGGATGTCTTGAGTGAGTGTCATGATGCCTATTTTAGAATTGACGAAGTCAATGTCAGGCCCGGAAAGCGTCAGCCTTATCCTCCTTTCACTACTTCTACCCTTCAGCAAGAAGCCTCTCGACGACTTGGATTCTCTGTCAACCAGACCATGGTGATAGCACAGAAACTATATGAAGACGGAAAGATCACATATATGCGTACTGACTCCACAAATCTTTCTGAATTGGCACTGCGCGACATTTCAGATGCGATACGTAAGGATTTAGGTGAGGAATATCTGAAGGTGCGCCACTATCATACTCATTCTAAAGGGGCACAGGAAGCACACGAGGCTATTCGCCCCACATATGTAAGCAACCGCACAATAGATGGCGATGCAAAAGAACAAAAACTTTATGATCTTATCTGGCGTAGGGCTGTTGCATCGCAGATGGCTGATGCTGAGATAGAGAAAACTACTGTCGATATTGCCATTGTTCCGGACTCTGCCTCTAAAACTGCAGAGGACACTTCCCATGGTGTGTTCAAGGCAGAAGGAGAAGTTGTGAAATTTCCGGGTTTCCTTCAGGTTTATCAGCAAGGAGCCGGAAAGGATACTTCACTGCCTCCTCTTTCAGTGGGAATGAACTTGATCCCGAAAGAAATTACTGCTACTGAAGACTTCACGCAGGCTCCTCCAAGATATACGGAAGCTTCCCTCGTGAAGAAAATGGAGGAACTTGGAATAGGACGCCCCTCAACTTATGCCCCGACTATCTCCACAATCCAGCAACGTGAATATGTGAAGCGTGGAGAAAAAGAAGGCACTCCACAAGATTTTAAGGATATTACCCTAAAGAATGGGAAAATATCAATGAAAACAAAAAAACTATCTGTTGGGTCGGATAAAGGGAAACTTGTTCCTACTGACACAGGTATGGTGGTAAATGATTTTCTAACAGAATATTTCCCCGATATTCTGGATTATAATTTCACAGCTAAGATAGAAGAAAAGTTCGACGACATTGCAGAGGGAAAACTCCCTTGGCAGAATGAGATGTCGGAATTTTACGGAGATTTTCATCCTGAAATTGAGAAGATCAACACTCTTAAGATGGAACATAAAGTGGGAGAACGCCTCCTCGGTGTCGATCCCAAAACCGGAAGAAATGTATATGTGAAGATAGGCCGCTTCGGTCCCGTAGTGCAAATTGGTGAAGCTACAGATGAAGACAAACCTCTCTTTGCGTCGTTGCAACCGGATCAGAGTGTGCAGACCCTTACTCTTGAAGAGGCATTGAAATTGTTTGAACTTCCTCGAGATGTGGGTTCTTATGAAGGGAAAAAGATACTTGCTGCAGTTGGTCGTTTCGGTCCTTATATCCGCCACGACTCTGTGTTTGTCTCTATACCGAAGGATCTGTCTCCTTTGTCAATCACAGAGGCGGAAGCGATAGAACTCATTGAGAAAAAGAGGGCAGATGAGGCTAATAAGTTTATCAAGTCTTTCCCGGATCATCCGGAAATTGAAATTCTTAATGGTCGCTTCGGTCCCTATTTCACGTATTTACCCTCCGGGGCTAAAAAGAAAGTAAATTATAAGATTCCAAAGGGTACAGATCCTGTTTCTTTGACTTTTGAAGATGTGGCGAAGTTGATGGAGCAGCAGGATTCCACACCCAAAAAACGTTCTTCTGCACGTTCTAAGAAATAATAGGTAATTAATCAATTATAAGCATAATACATATTTGCATCATTTTTTTGAATTCTAATTATGCATTATGAATTATGCATCGAGATGTAAATGATAACGCAAGAACAACTTAAAGAGGCGGAAGATCGCACCGCCGCACTTAAAAGATATCTAAATATTGACTCCAAGAAAATTGAAGTGGAGGAGGAGGAACTTCGTACTCATGTGGCTGATTTCTGGGAGGATCGCACCAAGGCTGAAGCTCAAATGAAGAAGATCAAAGACCTTCATTTTTGGATCGATTCATACAATGCACTTGAAAAGCAAGTCGAGGAGCTTCGTCTCGCTTTCGATTTTGTGAAAGAGGGTCTTGTCACTGAAGAGGAAGTTGATGAACAATATGGTGTGGTTGCCAAAGATATTGAGAATCTTGAACTTCGCAATATGCTTCGTCGTGAAGAAGATAAACTTGGAGTAGTGCTCAAGATCAATTCAGGAGCCGGTGGCACAGAAAGTCAAGACTGGGCTCAGATGCTTATGCGCCTTTACCTTCGCTATGCGGAGCGCCATGGCTACAAGACTTCCATCGCCCAACTCCTCGAAGGTGATGATGCCGGCATCAAGTCTGTGACTATCAATATTGAGGGAGATTATGCATATGGATATCTGAAGAGTGAGAACGGAGTTCATCGTCTAGTGCGTGTAAGCCCGTATAACGCTCAAGGAAAACGCATGACTTCTTTTGCTTCTGTCTTTGTGACTCCTCTTGTCGATGATACTATTGAAATCAATGTGGAGCAAGCCCGTATATCTTGGGATACATTCCGTTCCGGTGGAGCCGGCGGTCAGAATGTGAATAAAGTTGAGTCAGGTGTGCGTCTGCGCTATCAGTATAAAGACCCCTACACCGGCGAAGAAGAAGAGATTCTCATCGAAAATACAGAAACTCGCGACCAACCGAAGAACAAGGAGAATGCATTGCGCCACTTGCGCTCAATCCTCTATGAAAAGGAAATGAACCATCGTCTTGAAGAGCAAGCAAAAGTGGAGGCAGGCAAAAAGAAGATCGAATGGGGTTCTCAGATTAGAAGTTACGTTTTTGATGATCGTCGCGTGAAAGACCATAGAACCAACTATCAGACTTCCGATGTAAATTCTGTTATGGATGGCGAAATCGACGAATTTATCAAGGCATACCTGATGGAATTTGCTGCCTCTGAGGTTAATGAGTAATTGCAGTGGAGTCTATATTACGTCATTGAAAGCAATTCATAATGAATTGCTAAAGCATAAAATGCATAGTTCATAATAAGACTTATGAACTATGCATTTTGCATTGTGCATTCATTTCAAGGAGTTGATCAAGGAGTTTTCGGGTGTTGTTGAGGCGGGGAATTTTTTTCTGACCTCCGAGTTTGTGATTGCCGACCATAGCGAGCCAATTGTCAAATAGACCCGGCTGAACTGTGATGATCTCGGGAGGGTCAAGGAAGATGGTATGCGATCTTTTGGCTTGATAGTCGGAGTTGACTTCTTGCAGAGTCTTGTCAAGGACTGCACTGAAATTTCCCATTGAATCCGGCTCTCTGTTCCATTCTATAAGCCATTGATGATGTCCTTTCTTATTGTCATGAGCGTAGAAAGGACCCGCTGTGTAATTGGCAATGTTTGCTCCGGTTGCCTCGCAAGCTGCCTGAATAGCACGGTTGGCATTGTCTTCCATCACTTCTTCCCCAAAAGCATTAATGAAACTTTTTGTGCGTCCTGCTATCGTAATCTTTACGGGGTCTGTGGCATCTACGGTCACAGTGTCTCCTATCCGATAACGCCACAGCCCATTGCTGCTCGAAATGAGCATCTCATATGTTTTTCCTGCCTCAACTTTCCATGCAGGAATAGGATCCCCTCCGCTAAGCGGCTCAAACTCATAGAAAACACATCCGTCAAGAATCAGAAGCATAGAATGATCGGAAAAATCATTTTGAAATGCAAAAAATCCTTCACTTGCATTATACGTCTCCATGAAATGCATCTTATTTGGATCTGTCAGTGCCTCATATTCCTTACGGTAAGGACGGAAATCAATTCCACCATGGAAAAAAACCTCCAAATTTGGCCAAACGTCAGAAATTTTTTCTACCTCTTTGATCTTGCAAACCTCCTTTAAGACAGTTAAAAACCAAGAGGGGACTCCGGAAATATTAGTAATGTCAGATTTTGAGGCAGCCATTGCGAGAGCAGGGAGTTTCTCACACCAATCTTCCATCAAAGCAATGCGTTTTTCCGGCACTCTCACCATGTCTGCAAGTTTAGGCATGCGGTCGATGAGAGTTGCGCTTAAGTCTCCTACCTTTACCCCTTTCTTAAGATTGAGTTCATTAGCAAAACTTCCGCCCAAAATAAAACTTTTAGCAGAGAATATCCGGCTTCGGGGATTCATTTTTAAATAGTGAGCCACCACATCCGAAGTTCCCGGATAATGGTTATGCCGAAGGCTGTCGTCAGTAATCGGCACATACTTGGATTTTCCGCCACTCGTGCCGCTGCTTTGGGCGAATCTTTTGCAGACCCCGGGCCAAAGCACATCTCTTTCCCCATTGACCATTCGCATGGCATAAGGGCGTATGTCGTCATATGAGACAGTGGGCACTGTAGATTGATATGCGGCTACAATATCAGGGGCGTTCAGAATCTCTCTGAATCCATACTTCCTTCCTATTTCAGTGTCGGCTGCTCGATTCAAAAGCCACTGCAACTGCTTTCTCTGTATCTCTTCAACGTGACCATTCCATTTGTCTGTTCTTTTCGCACGTGATGAAAAAATAAGTCTGGCAATAGGTGTAAAATCCATGTCAATATGTTTAAAAATCTTCCGCTAAGTATCTGTCTGTGTGTCTGCCTTTGCGTAAGTGATAGTTAGAGTGATATTAAGGCACAGGGTCATATCCCGATCCACCCCAGGGATGACAACGGCAAATGCGTTTGATCGTTAGCCATCCTCCTTTCAAAGCCCCGTGTTTCTTTATGGCTTCAATGCCATATTGGCTGCATGTAGGCACGAAACGACAACTTGGAGGAGTATGTGGGGATATCGCATATTGATAAAAGCGTATTGCCCCGGTGAGTATAAGCTGCGCTGCATTCATTTTAGACAAATCTCATCCTCTTTTGGTTGAGGGAAAAGTTTTTTTATTACTTTATGCAACACCGAGTCCATGGCTATCATGATGCTATCCATCTCAGCATTTTCTGTGTCCATATATACTATGGCAAGAGAAAGAGTCCTGATAGTAGGGTCTTCCTGAACCCTCTTTTTCAAATGATGCCATTGAAGTCTGAAAGCCTCGCGAATGCGCCTGCGCATCAGTACTCTGTCTACTGCATGCCTGCGTTTCTTCTTGGGGACGGTTATCATCATCTGCACCGGACCCATCAGGTCAGGTATGCGCACACGAAATGAATGTTCCAGCTCCTCGTTGGAGAGGGTGTGGAATGTGACCCTCAGCGGACCCGAATATACCGACTTGCCCTTCTGGAAAAGATCCTGCACCAATGTGCGGTGGCGAAGTTTCGCACTTTTCCTAAGGGTAAGTCTCTCATTTTGAGCATTGGATGTGACTTCAATATCAGTCATTTTTAAATACGAGTTTAAGAATATCAGACGGACTGCAAACTATGTGGTCGGCATAAGCTTTCCTAAGTTCTGTTATAGGTCGGAATCCCCAAGTCACACCTACAGAGTCTATGCAGGCACGTCGAGCAGTCTCAATGTCTACAGCCGAATCTCCGACATGCATAGTTTCGCTTTTTGCAGTAGGGTGAGCAAGAAGCACTGCGAAGTCTATGCTTGGATCTGGCTTTACCGGGCGGTCTTCTGTCTGCCCCATCACAGCAACAAAAGGAATGTCCGGGAAGAAATGGTCGATTATCTTTTTTGCTGCTGATTCATATTTGTTGGTGGCTACAGCCACTGCTATTTTGTTATCAGTGAGATGCTGCAGCATCTCCGGAATTCCCGGATATGGCTTTGTCAGATCAGTGCAATGCTGATCATAATATTCCCTGAAAAGAACGAGCAACTCGTCTATTTCTTCCGGTGAAGCATCCGGCTGGGCTCTTTCCATAAGTTTTCTCACTCCATTGCCCACCATATATGGATATGCCGCTAAGGGATGCTTATGGTATCCCTTTGCCTCGAGTGCATAATTGCAGGCTGTGCCTAAGTCTGCTATGGTGTCAAGAAGTGTCCCATCAAGATCAAATATGACAAGTTTTTTCATTTTTTTTCAGTTCTGAATATTGACGATATCATTCACAGTCGATGTTATTGTGCCTTCGGCTGTTATAGTCTCAAGTATGTCTCCAGGCATTATAGAATTAGTGTTCGTTAAAGCCTTTCCTCCTATTCGGGTGATAGAGTACCCTCGTTTTAGAGTTGATTGGGGATTAAGCACGTCAATGAGTTTTTCGATATTCTCAAGTCGTGTCTGTTCTCTTGTTATTATGCCGGCAGTAGCTAACTTGATAGTGTTTGCTGCTGATTGAAGAGCGGGATACTCTCTTTCGATTCTTGCATGCGATGCCATCCTGAGAGTCATGGTGATTCCTTCAAGTTTTACATTGGCTTTTGATGTGGCTTCACGTGCGGCGGAAGGTAGAATAGCGGAAATGTTGTGAAGTCTCAACCTTGCATTTCTTATTTGGGCTTCAGCCAAAGCCGGCACCATAGTCTCGATGCTTTGCATCCTTATTTGTTCCCCCTTTATCTTCTCTGCGGCATAGGAAGCGATGCGGGTGGCAAGATCGCAAGCACGTTGCCAAGCAATCCCGGCGGTGTCCGACAGCCATGCAGCAACAGCAGTTGGCGTCTTGCATCGTATGCAGGCTATCTCATCGAGAACGCATCTGTCGCGTTCATGTCCTATTCCTACAACGATGGGTATTGGGAATGTCGCTACTCTTCGCGCAAGAACAAGGTCGTCAAAGCCATTCATGTCGGTAGTGGCTCCACCTCCCCTTATTATGGCTACGCAATCCCAGCCGACAATGCTGTTGGTCTGCTCGATTAAGTCGAGGGCTGAAAGCACACTTTGTGCTGTCTTTTCTCCTTGCATCACAGCCGGAAATAGCATTGTGTGGAATTCAACTCCCGTAGAATTGTTGGCGAGTTGATTTATGAAATCTCCATATCCGGCTGCCTTTTCCGACGAAATCACAGCTATCTTAAGAGGGGGATCGGTAAATCTCAAGTTCCGGTTGATGTCAATGATCCCTTCTCGTTGTAGGGTGGCCAATATTTCTCGCCGAAGGCGCTCAAGATCGCCCATGGTATAGGATGGGTCGATTTCCCCTATATTGAATGAGAGTCCATAACTGTTGTGATAGTTGACACCTCCATACAGAAGCACCTTCATTCCGTTGGATATTTCTTTTCCGGTTGCTGCTAAAAATTTATGTCGGATATGGCTGAATCTGTTAGCCCAGATTGTGGCACGCATCCTTGCTATGGTGGTGCCGGATGCATCTTTCTCAATTAGGGTCATGTAGCAATGTCCTCCGCTGGTCGACATATCGCTTATTTCTGCCGTAACCCATGCGCCCATTAGCACCGGCTCCCGACTCATAGCAGATGCAACGAATCGTGAGAATTGAAAAAGAGTGTATGCTTTTGGGGCGTCGACCATTTTTGCTTCCATGATGCAAATTTAGTGAAAAAACGCGATAGTGGAATAAAAATTTTTAAGAATTATAGGATTTATGAGTTTTAGAACAATAGAAATTCAGAAAAAATCTCTAATTTTGCACTATGGTTCCATTTAGGTATAGAATACTTCATGTCAATGTGCCGGTGTCTGCATGGATATTGGTCATTGTATGTTTTATTCTGTCGGCTTGTTCGGCAAGTCGTCATGTCCCTGATGGAAGTTATCTGCTCGACAAGGTAAACATCAGGATTGATTCAACTGGGAATGATGATCGTCTTGATGTATCGGAAATGCAAGCATATCTTCGCCAGACTCCAAATCATAAGATGCTGTGGAGTATAAAATTTCGTCTCGGTTTTTATAATTTGAGTGGCAAGGATTCCACTAATTGGTGGAATCGCTGGATGCGTAAACTTGGCGAGCCCCCTGTCATATATGATCCGTCTCTGACAGATGCAAGTGCCGACCAATTGCTCAATTATCTTGCGAGCAAAGGATATTTTAATGCAAATGTTTTGGTGGACTCTGTGAAAAATGATAAAAAGAAGAGGATGGCTCTTACTTATAACCTTTCTCCAGGCCCTCAGAAGATGATATCTAAGATGGAATATGAATTTCCCGATTCTGCAGTTCGTAAAATTGTGATGGCGGATTCTTCAAAGTTCCTCACCTTCCCGGGGCGTCCGCTTGCAAGAGATCTGCTCGAAGCGCAGCGCACCTTGGTGGCAGACAATCTCCGCAATAATGGATATTTTAATTTTGGCAAGGAATGCATCACTTTTGTTGCCGACACTACTGCCGGATCTTCTGAAGCCGAACTGTTGATGAAAGTCAGTTATCCATCAACTGCACTCTCTAAAGAGAATGCAGATCTATACTCTAGATTTCTTATTAGGAAAGTGACTGTTATTGCAGATGCGGATGCCATCAATGCTGAAAATCCTGCGTTTGCTGTAGGAAAAGATTCTGTTAATTATAATGGCATAGAAATCCTGTATGCTGACTCCCGCTATCTTCGTCCCTCAGTGATAGCGGAAAATTGTTTCCTTTCGCCTGGGGAAGTATTTGCTCAAAAGAATGTAGATAGGACCTATAGGGCATTTTCACGTCTTGGCATTCTGAAGTTTATCAATGTGTCTTTTGTCCCCGCCGGTCATATAGGCAACGAGGGCATCCTCGATGTCTATATTCTTCTTACTCCGGGTAAATCACAGACGGCGAGTGTGGAATTAGAAGGCACAAACTCTGAGGGAGATCTTGGCGTAGCTGTCGGTCTGACCTACAACCATCGAAATATAGGAAGAGGGTCAGAGACGTTTACCGGAAAATTGCGCGGCAGTTACGAATCTATTTCCGGCGATCTAAAAGGTTTGCTAAACAACCGATATATGGAATATTCGGTCGATCTGGGGCTCTCTATGCCGGAATTTAAGGCTCCGATTTCAACACGTGTACGGCGTCGTATTCAAGCTTCAACAGAAGTTAATTTCTCCATGAACTATCAAGAGCGCCCGGAATACACACGTGTGATTTCCACTGCCGGATGGAGTTACAAATGGGTGGACGCCAGGAAACAAAACAGGCATACGTTTACTCCAATTGATATCAACTATGTATATCTTCCTGCTTCTACAAATGATTTCATCGATCTTATAGCCCCTGACAATCCTTTGCTCCGTTATAGTTATGAAGATCACTTCATCATGCGAATGGGTTGGAGATGGTATCATTCAAATAAGAAGGATGCAACTCCATGGCAGAAGACGTTGCAACGCGACATATATAATATTCGTGTGAATGCGGAAATCGCAGGCAACTTGTTGTTTGCCATTTCAAGCATCTTTGATCATCACCGCAATTTCCATGAAGATCCTTATGAAATCTTCGGGATCCACTATTCCCAATATTTCAAGGTGGAAGCAGACTATGCTCTTTTGCATCGTTTTGATGAAAGGAATTCTGTAGCGTTTCGAGTAGGAGGGGGAATTGGTGTGCCGTACGGGAACTCAGAGATGCTTCCGTTTGAGAAGAGATTTTATGGTGGTGGTGCCAACGGTGTGCGTGGATGGGCTGTGCGTACTCTTGGTCCCGGTGCTTATCCGGGGCGCAACTCTGTGAGTGATTTTATAAATCAGTGTGGTGATATCCGTCTGATCACGAGTGCAGAATATCGTGCGAAACTCTTTTGGGTGCTCGAGTTGGGTGCTTTCATTGATATTGGCAATATCTGGACTATACGTGACTATCCGTTCCAGCAAGGGGGAGTCTTTAAGCTCAATGAATTTTATAAGCAACTTGCTGCTGCTTATGGACTTGGTCTGCGGATGGATTTCAATTACTTCCTTCTTCGTTTCGACCTTGGAATGAAAGCCCATAATCCGGCGATGGGGGAGAAGCCTTGGCCACTCATATCGCCCAACTGGCACCGTGACTCATCATTCCATTTCTCTATTGGCTACCCCTTCTGACCAATGCATAAAGCAAAATCATAATTCATAAATGATTCGGCCAAACTAAAGAAGATTTGTTATGACTTTGTTTAATCAACTGCGATTTTATAAGGTAGTTTGAAAAATAATCTTCATATTCTATTGCCAAATGAAAAATAATTACTAATTTTGTGACGAGACTGCTCTGCAGTCTTGAGTTAACATATTACATTAAGCGTTTTTGCTTTATCCTTCAATCAAAAATCGGCAAAATTTTTCACGTGGGATTAGCAGCTATAAACGCTCATGCTTGTCGTATATCCGCTCCCCGACAAGGGGGATTCCGATATCCGATCAGGCGTGGGAGCGGGCTGTTTATTACGTGAGAGGTGTTTGCCGATACCCTGATTGAAATATACAGTAGAGATCGTCCCACGCTTTTTGTATGTCTGTTTAATTTTATTCTTTGGAACGCCGGAAAGGGGCGATGAGGCATACTTCAATTGATATATGAATATTTTTTGGAACATTCTTTGGATTTTTCCATTCTTCGGATGGATATGGGCTATTTTATACGGTATTTTAGGCTTGTGTGTTTGTGCTACGGTTGTAGGTCTTCCGATCGGCTTAG
>CAMWQF010000001.1 GCA_947176285.1 uncultured Porphyromonadaceae bacterium | reverse complement strand
GCTTGTCAAGATACTTGCCTCTTACGATCTCAAATCTGTCACCGTTAATGAGCTTCTCTCGCAGAGCTTCACTATGTCAATCCAATAGAAATCACGCCAAGCCGGATCAACTTTTTTTGTACGTTTGAGTCCAAAATAGAAGTTGAAGCCATCAATATAGAATGTTACTCGTTTCTTAGCTTCCATAACAAATAAAAAAAGCCGCTCGTAAGCGGCCTATTCCCTGCAAGAAAGCAGGGCGTTGCTTTTCTGATGCAAAGATAAGAATTTTCTCTCACCTGTGCAAAAATAAAACCTAAAAATTAACACAAAAGTTTAGCCCGCGGAGTCCAGGGATGAATTTCTCTTAACATTCTTGACATTACCGATGATTTTTCTCCCTCTGCATAGGGGGATTAACAAAATAGATTCTACACAGTGTAAGACATTACTTTCAGCCGGGTATAAGACACATCGAAAACGCCATTTCATTTTTGATGGGAATCTTTAGAGTATTTTACTTGGGCTCCGACTCATAAAAATAAACTTCAATTTCTCTAATTTTTATACGCGACTGAAAAGTAATGGAGCGTTATCTAGGTCGGATCAGTATTCGCTTGGGGGTTGGCGTTGGGCGCAGCCGCGGATGAGGCATTTGCGGGCTTCGGCTTCGGCAAGTCGGAGCTCAGCCTCGTGGCGCTGATGGATTTCGCCAATGCGGAGAGTCTGCTCTTTGCGGAGTTCGGCATAGATAGCGTCAATTTTTGAGTCTCGCTCTGCAAGACGTTTTTCAAGCCAGTCGATTTGGGAACGGGTAACTTGGTTTTCTGTAGCTTTTACATCGGCTTCTTCCTTTCGCTGATTGAGATTTCTGGTTTGCCACCATTTTCCAACTTCTACAAGGCCTTGAATCCCACCGACTGTACCAATGAGAGTAAGGATATCTGTAATATTCATAAAGAATCGTTTTTGTGCAAAATTACTTATCTAAATATCGTTTTCACCCTTATCGCGCAAAATCGTTCATCAATAGCCTCATAAAATTAGATTTAAAGAAAATATCAAAAGATAATAGAATTCTCATAAAAAATTGCTAATTTTGCAACGCTAAATACCAAAATTAGACAATAATATGAGCATTAAAGCAATTTGTGGAAGTGTTCTGGCGTATATCGTTGGAGTTGCTCGGATCGTAGGAGGAGTGATTAGTATCAATTCAGCCCTTTCAGCCACGGAAACATGGGTCGGCGTCGTGCTTATTGCAGTCGGACTATTTATATGTCTGAGTATGACGATGTTATTAATAAAACGGACCATGTTCTGGTTTACGATGGTGGCTCTATCTATAATATTATTCTGGTTAGATGGGCTCATCAATGGCTTCCTTTTATACGGTTCTCCACAGATGTCGGGGCAAATCGTCAACCTTTGCTGCGTTATGGCAATATTGATGCTTTCGTATCCTATTGCAAAAAAAGAATAACGAGGGCACTAACATTATAAAAATTTAGTCTACAGGTAATATTGTTTAGATATTTTTGAATCCATATGAAATTTACGAAGATGCATGGATGCGGCAACGACTATGTCTATATAGATTGCCGTGAGGGAGTGCCAGATAATGTCAGTGAATTGGCAATCAGACTTAGCGACAGACATAAAGGGATCGGAGGTGATGGAATAATTCTTATCTGCAAGTCTGATAAGGTTGACTTTATGATGAGGATTTTCAATGCCGACGGTTCTGAAGGTAAAATGTGTGGAAATGGCATACGTTGCGTAGCCAAGTATGTGTTTGACAATGGCTTGACCGACAATCACCATCTTGAGATAGACACACTTTCAGGAATAAAAATCATTGATATTGACCCGAAAGCCAAACCCGGCGACGAGGAAACATGGGTTACAGTAGATATGGGGAAACCTGAAACTGAGGCTATTGAAGAAACAATAAAGTTGCCCGATGGCACTAATCTTACAGGCAGCATCATATCGATGGGGAATCCTCATTTTGTGGTATACTCAGTTAAAACCCCGTCGGATGCAATGGTTCTTGGACAAGGACCGTTAGCCGAGAAACATGAGAGATTTCCGGATCGCTCTAATATTGAATTTGCCAAAGTTTCCGGCAAAGATGAAGTAGAGATGAGAGTCTGGGAAAGAGGAAGCGGCGAGACGATGGCATGCGGCACAGGAGCCTGTGCTACAGCTGTTGCCGCTATCCAACTTGGGCTCACCGGCAATGACGTCACGGTGCATCTGCTTGGCGGAGACTTGCATATCCGCCTTGATGATAGATGCCACGTCTTAATGACGGGACCCGCAGTCACAGTATTCGACGGAATTATTTAGAATTTTGTATTTTGAATGTGCAGCATTGTGAATTATGCATTATGAATTGTGAATTATGAATTAAAGAAAATGATACGGATAAATGATAATTTTCTGTTGCTTCCGGAGTCTTATCTTTTTTCGGAAGTGGCAAGACGGGTGAAGGAGTTTCAGGAAGAGAATCCCGAGGTGAAAGTTATTCGGATGGGAATCGGCGACGTGACTCGCCCATTATGTAAAGCCGCCATTGAGGCTATGCACAAGGCTGTGGATGATGAAGCCGAAACAGCTACTTTTCATGGTTATGGACCGGAACAGGGTTACTCTTTTCTTCGCGATAAAATTGCAGATTTCGACTATCATAAACGAGGCATTGACATATCTTCCGACGAGATTTTTATCGGCGACGGGGCTAAGAGTGACCTCGGCAATTTCTTCGATATCCTTGCTCAAGACAATACGGTAGCAGTTACCGACCCTGTATATCCTGTCTATGTCGATACCAATGTGATGGGTGGACGTGGTGGCAAACGAGATGGCGAACATCATGATGGAATAATATACATTCCTATAAATAAAACCAATGGTTATGTTCCGCAACTGCCGAAACAGCGACCCGACGTAGTTTATCTATGCAGCCCCAATAATCCCACGGGAACAGCCATGACTCGCAATGAATTGCAAAAATGGGTGACATATGCCAAAGAAGAAGGATGTCTTATACTCTTTGATTCTGCCTACGAATCATTTATACATAGCGAAAACGTTCCTCATAGCATCTATGAGATAGAAGGAGCAAAGGAAGTGGCAGTGGAATTCCGAAGTTTCTCAAAGACTGCAGGTTTCACCGGGGTACGTTGTGGCTACACAGTTGTGCCATTTGCTCTTAAAGGACTCGATTCTGAAGGAAATGAAGTAAGCCTCAATCGACTTTGGAACCGCCGTCAATGCACGAAGTTCAATGGTGCCTCATATATATCTCAGCGTGCAGCCGAAGCAGTCTACACTCCTGAAGGGAGATCGCAGATAAAAGAGACAATTGAATATTATATGGAGAATGCAAGAATGATGCGTGAATCCCTTACCGAAACCGGCTTTGAAGTTATCGGAGGTGTTGACTCTCCATATATTTGGCTGAAGACACCGATAGGGATGACATCATGGGAATTTTTCGATTATCTTCTGAAGACACATGGAATAGTCGGAACGCCGGGATCCGGATTCGGAGCTGAAGGTGAAGGATATCTGAGGCTTACGGCATTCAATACGCACGAGGCTACTAAAGAAGCGATGCTTAGAATGCATAATTAATTTCGTTAAAGCCGAATCAAGTCATAATGCTCTAAAGGCTATGCAGTCTGTAAACCAAGATAACTATGAAAGCGTTTATTCAATAAGGAGTTCGATTAAGGACTTTAAAGACTTTAAGGTCCTTAAAGACCTTAAAAACCTAAACGCTAATAATATCTTATACACTTAATCTTTTAAACAAATACGACTATGGAAAACAATTTGAATCTCGCACAGGCACAAGCGGCGGCAGCATTATCAAAGACAGCAGCAGAAGTATCATCAGAATCAGCCAAAATCGCAGCAGAGTCCGGAATGGCAGCAGCAAAAGACATGGCGGCTGAAAAGTTGGCAGAAGCAAAAGCAGAGGCAGCAGAAACTTATGCAGATGTAAAAACTGCTGCAGCCGATAAACTTGCAGATGCCAAAGATGCAGCCCAAGCTGCAGCGACACAAGCACAAGACAAGGCATCTCAATTGAAAGACAATCTGCAGGACAAGTTTGCTGATGCAAAGGATGCACTTGGTGATAAAGTGGATCAGGCTAAGGACAAACTGAGCGGTTTTGCAGCGCAGGCACTCGGCAAGATTTCTGAATTCGCTTCAAAGGCTTCCGAGGCAGCAGCCCAAAAAGCAAAAGACCTTTCCGATTAATGCATAATGCACAATTCATAATGCACAATGCATAATTGAAAGGGACTCTATATTTAGTAATAGATGATTATAGAAAGATGGTTTACCACTCCAGGTAGACCGTCTTTTTTTCGTCATACTTGAATATTTTCTTTGAGAAAATTGCTAATAAGCGGAGTTTTCATTAACTTTGCAAATATAATTGAGAATTATTCTTAATTGAGAATTTTGAATTATGATAAATTCATTTAAGCATTATGAATTCTGCATTATGAATTAACTGAAAAATATGAATAAATTAGCAAAATATTTCGCGACTGCCGCTTCCTTGGCTGCGATATTTATCGCCGGAGGATGCGGCGAAAAGGGTTTTAAGATTGAAGGACAACTTGCTGACAGCGACAACGACAAGATTCTTCTGGAAAAAGCTGATTTTGCCGGATACTGGGCTATCGTGGATTCTACCAGAACAGACAGCAAAGGGAAATTCTCTTTCTCACAGCCACAGCAAGGGGGACCTGAAATTTTCCGTCTCTCTCTCGATGACAAATACATCTATCTTCCTGTAGACTCAACAGAAACACTTACTGTTGCCACTTCGAAAACCGGATTTGGACATGATTTCACTGTATCAGGTTCCGAACAGGCTCAGCGAATGGCTCAGTTTGAGAAAGACCTCATCGCATTCCTGCCATATATCAACAACTCTGACTCGCTGAAAGATTTCAAGAAACGGATCTACAATGAATATATGCACGAAAGCAAGGGAAATGTAATGTCTTATTATATTCTCACAAAGACCGTCGGCAATCAACCACTCTTCGACCCAACAACAGAGGATTACCGCTACATAGTGGCTGTTGCCAACAACTACAACCATTATCGCCCAAATGACGCCCACACTCCATTCCTGCTTAATCTGGCACAAGCCGCACAACGCCATCACAATGACCTGAAAGGAATACATAAAGTGATCGATGCAGAAGAAATCACTATGCTTGAAATCGCACTCAATGATGAAAACGGCAATGAGAGAAAACTTTCAGAATTAGTAGGTAAGGGAAAACCCGTAGTAGTAGCATTCACTTTGATGCGCGACGGAGCCACCCCTGAAATCAACCGTCAACTTGCCGAACTTTATAAAGCAGGCCGCATTGACATATACAATATCAGTCCGGACCAGGATCAATACGGTTGGCATGAATCCGCAGCCAATCTGCCTTGGGTCACCGTCTTAGACCCATCCGCCGGACAAGACAAAGTATTCCTCCAATACAACGTAGGTCAACTCCCCACTTTCTTCATCTACAATTCTAAGGGTGAACTTTCAGCCCGTTGTGCCACAGTCAAAGAAATAAAAGAGAATCTCTAATATGGATTGGAAAGATGCGCTCGCCTCACTCTCAGGTTTGCCTGAAGGTGAAGAGACCCAAAGCACTCAACCGGATAACGAAACAAGAGTAGAATCTGACAACAAGACAACCCAAACTGCCCCCCTCCACGTATTGATTGAAAAAAAAGGACGCGGAGGGAAGACCGCCACGATCATCGAAGGATTCGAGATTTCAGACGATGAAATTGACGAGATAGCCCGAACCTTGCGCAAGAAACTCGGCACCGGGGGAAGTTCTCGTGGAGGGGAAATCCTGATCCAAGGAGATCGGAAAGCAGATGTAGTCAAGATGCTCAAAGAGATTGGATTCAAAGTGAAAGGGTATTAGATCGTGCTTCAGTTACAAAGGGCTTCTGCCGGGTCAGGAAAGACGTACACGTTGGCGAAGAAATTTATAGAATACTATATTTCTCGTCGTGATGAAGCAGGCAAACGTCGGCTGAGGTCGCCGCGTGAGTTGCGCGATTCCCTTCAGCATATTCTCGCTATTACTTTCACCAACAAGGCGACCAATGAGATGAAGTTGCGAATCGTAGACAAACTTAATGCTCTCGCCACGTGGACTCCCGACATTCCTTTGAAGAATGTGGATTATCTTAAAGACTTTGTTAAAGATTTTGATACTTCCCCTGAAGAAATCAGTGAGTTATGCAAGCAAGCACTGAAAATCCTTCTTACTGACTACGGAGATTTTAAAGTCTCCACCATTGACTCCTTCTTCCAGACAGTGCTACGCACATTTGCCTATGAGGCAGACCTTGATGACACATACCAACTTGAACTCGACTCAAGCTATGTGTCACAGATGGGACTTGATACCACCCTTGATGAAATCGACAGCGACAAGCAATCCAATCAAGACTCTGCATGGATAGAATCCATGATGGAAAGTAAAGCTTCAATGGGAAAAGGATGGAATATTTTCCAACGCAACGAAAGTAGATATAGCGTTTATGGAGAAATCCTTAACGCCAGCAAAAATCTTGCAAAAGAAAACTTCAAGGAAATCAGGAAAAGTCTTGATGATTATTTTAATGAACACCCTGACTTCTTTCATACTTTCCATCAACTCACCAAATTCTATGAGAAAGGTCCACGCGAAGCTTTCGAAAAAATGAGAGAAGCTGCCCGCGATGTGAGAAATGCATTCAGGGAAGCAGGGCTTGACATGGATGCCACAGCAGGCACTTACCTTGCTTCCAGAGTAAGAAAAATGGCTGAGGAATGGACATGGGATTTTCCTGTGAAGGAATTCAAAATACCCGAATTCACACGCAAAGGTCCAACTACGCGCGTATTCCACCCTCAAAAAGAAAACCCCTATCTCGGAACTCAGGTGGAAGACAATATTGAAGAGTTGGTTATCAAAATGTATGCTCGCTTCGCAGAATGGAAAAATGAAGTTGCTTCTGAAAAAATGATCAAATGGCGCATCTACCGCACCACGATGCCTTATGTGGGGCTGCTGCAGAGCGTCAGAAACAATTCACGACTATTCCTCACCGACAGCAACACAGTAGAACTTGCCGAGACAAACTCTATTCTCAACCAAATTATCGGGGATGATGATGCTCCATTCGTATATGAGCGTCTTGGTAGCCGCCTGGAACATTTCCTCATAGATGAATTTCAAGACACAAGCAACCTTCAATGGCTTAATCTCCGACCGCTTCTCATTGAAAGCGAAAGCAAAGGACATGACAACCTGATAATTGGAGATGCCAAACAGAGCATTTACCGCTTCCGAAATGCCGACCCAAACCTGATCATTGAGAAAGTGCCGCAAGAATTTTCCGATACTTGCCGGGAATGCGGCAACACTCCGGCTGAAAACACCAACTGGCGAAGCAGCCTGAGAATTGTGAAGTTCAACAATCTGTTCTTCCGTTTCTTTTCTATAGAACTGGGAGAACGGATGGAGAAACTATACTCCAATACAGTGCAACCTGCTTCGCACAGTAAGGATATAGGGTATGTGAAAATACAAATATTCAAGCCTGATAATTCTGAAGATGACATTCCTGCCCATTTTGAAGAAATTCCGGAACTTATTGCCGACATGCTCAGCCGAGGCTATAGGATGGGTGAGATAGCAGTGCTCGTCGACACTCATGAACAGGGATCTAAAGTGATAGAAAGCATAATGCGCTATAATCAGCAGGATGATATTGAGGAGAAAATAAAGTTCATCAGTGCTGACTCCCTTCAAGCCGGTGAGTCTCCTGCTGTGCAGACCGTATTGTCAATTCTCGAATCCATATGCAATGGCACTCATGCCGCGCTTAACCCAAAGGAACTAAGAAAGCAAAAGGGAGCCGGAGATTGGAGCAAAATTAAGGCAGACTTCAGTTTCTTTGCCATGAATCATCCCGAAATGGAACTTTCCGAACTTTTGAATCGTTTCCTCGAAGGAGAATACGATCCGGATTCCATAAGGACTATGCTGGCAGAAATGAGCACAACAGTTCTCCCTGCCCTTATCGAAAATATAATCCGGGAATTTATCCCCGAACGGACACGAATGTCGGAGTCTCCTTTCCTCGCTGCCTTGCAAGACATGGTGCTTGAATTTTGCGAAGGCCACACGTCTGACATCGCTTCTTTCCTGCAGTGGTGGGACAAAAAAGGACGGTTCCGTTCCATTTCTTCTCCGGAAGAAACTGACGCCGTCAACATAATGACAGTCCACAAGTCGAAAGGACTCGAATTCAGATGCGTAATTGTGCCTTACTCAAAACAGACCATCAAGCCAAAATCATCAATGCAGCGTGAATGGCTTTGGGTAAAGCCTGATCTGACTGAAGCTGTAGGAATCCCTCAAATTCCATGGATTCCTGTCTGGAGCGATCCGGCACTTGAAAAGACTAAACATGCCGAAATTTATCAAAAGTATCTAAATGAATACATGTCGGATAAAGTGAATATGGCATATGTGGCTTACACTCGCGCTGTAGATGAACTTTACATATATTCCCCATGCGACATAAAAGAGAATGGGACTATCTCCGACACCGAACGTATTGGAGCATTCCTATGGAAATGTGGAGTTGACGCTGAAGATGTGATTGCTGAAATAACATCCAAATATCCAGAGATCTCCGATTACATTCCTTCTCCTGAAGAGATTGAAGTAGACACTCAGGCACATTCCTGGAGCATTGGCAGGCCCTTGAATAATGATGAGATATCATCCGGCAGAAAGAAAAAAGATGGGATTGCCGAAAGCATTACTGTCGATGACTATCGTTGCGGAAAGATTATTCCCGCTTTAAAATATACCGACCCCTCTTCTCCTGATGCAAGCATGTTGCCGCTTGAAGATACATCTTTGGAAGAAGAGTCGCTTCCCGATGACATAAGGCAATACGGAGAACTCATGCATTCTATCATGGAGAACATAAAAACTCCAAAAGATATCGACAAGGCTCTCTTGAAAATCAAAGCATCCGGATATATAAACCTCAGAGAGATGAACAAACTCAAGAGGGAAATTGCAGACGCTATTGAAAAAGTAAAACAGTATGGATGGTTTGACGATAATCTGCGAATCATTAATGAGCGCGGAATCATCTGCAATGGGAAGTTAGGACGTCCTGACCGACTTATGATTCGACCCGACGGAAGTGCCATAATTGTGGATTACAAATTCGGTGAGCATAGAAACGACAACACATATTCCCGCCAAGTGAAACAATATAAAGAAGCAATTCTTCGCGCAGGAATCGCAAAAAAATGCGAGGCATACATATGGTATGTAAGCCTCGGAAAAGTTATTCCCATTAAGGAATAATTATAAATCATTAAATCTATAATCTTTAATATCTAATCTTTTATATCTAATCTTTAGCGCAACGAGTGCCATAGGCAATTATGACAAGGAAGCAGATCAAAGGAAGTATGAACGACAGGTTGACAGCCGGGAATCCTGCAATCTCGACGCAGTCGATAATCTTTGCTTGAAAAGGAGGAAGCACCGAGCCGCCAAGGATAGCCATTATAAGCCCCGCTGCCCCGAACTTAGCATCATCCCCCATGCCGTCAAGAGCAATTCCATAGATCGTTGGAAACATCAGCGACATGCAGGCTGACACGCCCACAAGGCAGTAAAGCCCCATCCTGTCTTGGAATATTATCACTCCTGCAGTCAGCAACGTCGCTGCCATGGCGAATAGAGCCAAAAGCCGTCCGGCATTTATGTAGCGCAGAAGATAGGTGCAAATAAAACGGCTGCAACAGAATATTGCCATTGCTATGATATTGTATTTCTGCGAAAGCACCTCTGCAGCCTTCTCGCCCATTCCTTCCAACATAAACACTCGGGTGCCATACTGAATGATAAACGTCCAGCACATGATCTGCGCACCAACATAAAAGAACTGGGCAATTACACCTTCACGATAACGTGCTTTTGAGAATATTCTCTTCAATGTGGGGAAAAAGTCGATGGAATGCGACTTATCGCCATTCTTAGGCATCTTCATCACAGATATGACAACAAACATAAGCACCACCACAATTCCTATGAATACATAAGGAGTGATGAGAGTAAGGAGATCGGCATCACGCACTGCTTCAAATTCTGCATCACTCAGTTGAGCGCGTTGTTCGGTCTCAAGTGGATTCAAGCGCGCTTGAATGAAGTTCATCGCCACCCACATTCCCATAAGAGAACCAACAGGATTAAACGATTGAGCCATATTCAGCCGTCGGGTTGCAGTCTCTTCCGGACCCATGGCAAGGATGTAAGGATTACAACTCGTTTCCAAGAACGACAAGCCACAAGTAAGTATAAAGTAAGCTATCAAAAATGGATAATAACTTCCGGTAAGCATAGCCGGATAGAAGAGGAATGCACCGCATGCATAAAGTCCGAGTCCGAGAAGAACTCCTGCTTTATATGAGAAACGGCGAATAAATATGGCAGCCGGGAAAGCCATGGCAAAATAGCCTCCATAGAATGCCACTTGCACAAGAGTGCCATCAGTGACGCTCATGCGAAAAATCTTTGAGAATGCCTTCACCATAGGATTGGTGATATCATTGGCAAAACCCCATAGGGCAAAACAACTCGTGATGAGAATAAACGGCACAAGATAGTTTATCCCGTTCATACATAATAGTGATCGTGTTTGACTGGTATCTTTCATTGATTCGGGTTAATATTTATATGGAAAATAAAGAGAGCCTGCAGCAAGTATACACTGCAGGCCCCTATGAATTTCATTAGTCACGGTTGCCGCCAAATATGCGCAAGATGAAGAGGAACAGATTGATGAAATCAAGATAGAGATTCATCGCGCCCATGGTAGCGAGTTTGTCTGCAAGTGATGGCTCAAGATTTGCAGCAGCCAACTGCTTCACTTGCTGAGTGTCCCATGCTGTAAGTCCTGTAAAGATAAGCACACCGATAATGGATATGACATAGTCCATTGTGCCGCTTTTAAGGAAAATGTTCACCACCATTGCAATGATAAGCCCGAATAGAGCCATCATCAAGAATGATCCCATCTTCGTCAGATCAGACTTGGTGAAATAGCCATATACCGACATCGCGCCAAATGTTCCGGCTGTGATAAAGAACGTGGCTACAATAGCATTCATCTTATAGACAAGGAAAATACAGCTCAAGAACGTTCCCATCAAAGCCGAATAGACAAGGAAAAGCGCAAGCACTGTGCCACTAGCCATCTTCATCATACGGGCCGGGATAAGGATCGCCATTGCAAACATCGCAATAATCAAGCCCCAAAAGACTATTTGATTACCAAATATGATGTTGAGCATCGCGGGGCTTGAAGCTACGCCTAGTGCGCAGAAAGCCGACACTAAGAGTCCGATAAACATTCGGACATAGACACGCTTCATGACAGCATTAGTCTGGCGTGCCACTCCTGCTCCCCCATAGTAGGGAGGAGGGGTCTGAGGATTATTGTAATCTGGATACATATTATTTATTTTTTAGTTTTAGTTAGACTAATTGGACTCATTAGTCTAATTAGACTAATTTGCCTCTTTTACACTTATAAGACAATAAAACTGACCTTTCGGTTTAATCCTACATCCTTTCCGGCATCTCCATGCCAAGAAGTGCAACCCCTGACTTCAATGTGCGGGCAACTACGTAACTGAGCAGCAGACGCAATTTGCGCACGGCCTCATTTTCTTCCTTCAGTATACTATAGTCGTGATAGAAGCGGTTGTATTCCTTAGCAAGTTCGAAGCAGTAGTTTGCAATAAGCGACGGGCTATATGTGCGTCCGGCTTCTTTCACTACTTCAGGGAAATCGGCCACCTTCTGAATTAGATCTGATTCCACTTCATTAGGAATGGCTGTAGGCATATATAGAGGATCAAAATCTTCACCGGCACGACGAAGCACTGACTGCACACGAGCATAGGTGTACTGCAGGAAGGGGCCGGTATTGCCGTTAAAGTCTATTGATTCCTTCGGGTTGAACAGCATATTCTTGCGAGGATCAACCTTGAGAAGGAAATATTTCAATGCACCCATGCCGACAATACGCGCCACTTCTGCACGCTCTTCTTCCGGCATGTCGGCAAAACGCTCCGCCCCTGTCTCGGCTGCGTCGGCTATCATCTTGTCAATAAGGTCGTCGGCATCAACCACAGTTCCTTCGCGGCTCTTCATCTTCCCCTCGGGGAGTTCCACCATTCCATAAGAGAAATGCGTGAGATCTTTGCCCCATTTGAATCCAAGTTTGTCAAGAAGCAATGATAGCACCTGGAAATGATAGTTCTGCTCATTTCCCACTACATATATCATCTTATCGATGGGGAAATCTTGATAGCGGAGTTTCGCAGTGCCTATATCCTGAGTCATATATACAGATGTTCCGTCAGCGCGAAGGAGCAGTTTATGGTCAAGTCCGTCGGGAGTAAGGTCAGCCCAAACGGATCCATCCTCTTTCTTATACATTATCCCCTCGTCAAGTCCCTTCAAGACAAGGTCTTTACCCTGAAGATATGTGTCGCTCTCATAATAGATTTTGTCGAAACCGACACCGAGACGGCGGTATGTCTCATCGAAACCGGCATATACCCATTCGTTCATCATCTTCCAGAGGTCGCGAACTTCCGGGTCGCCTGCCTCCCATTTGCGAAGCATCTCGCGAGCTTCAAGCATAAGAGGAGATTTAGCCTTTGCGTCATCTTCTGAAAGGTTTTCCTTCTCCATCAATTCCTTAACTTCCTCTTTGAAGTGCTTGTCGAAAAGCACATAGAAGTCGCCTATCAGGTGGTCGCCCTTCTTGCCCGTGGATTCCGGAGTGGCGCCATTGCCCCATTTCTTCCAAGCGAGCATTGACTTGCAGATATGGATACCACGATCGTTGACGATATTTGTCTTTACCACCTTATGACCGTTGGCTTCAAGGATTTTAGAGAGTGAATAGCCAAGAAGGTTATTGCGCACATGTCCGAGATGCAGCGGTTTGTTGGTGTTCGGACTCGAGTACTCCACCATCACCAGGTCGGAGTTCTCATCGGCATGACGGATACCGAATTCCGGGTCTTCCGCGATGCTATGTAGGGTTGTGAGCCAGAATGTAGGATTCACAGAGATATTGAGGAAACCTTTCACCACATTGAATTTTTCTACCGCAGGGACATTTTCCACAAGCCACTCCCCTATTTCAGCAGCAGTGGCTTCCGGAGATTTGTGAGAGGCCTTCAGGAATGGGAAAGCCATTATCGTAAGGTTACCTTCGAATTCTTTTTTTGTCTGTTGGGGCTGAATCTTATCAGCCGGGAAATCAAGGCCATAGAGTGCTTTTACAGCATCGCTTACTCCTTGAGTGATTATCGATTCTATCTTCATTTTTCAAATTGTCAAATTCGTATGCAAATTTAACAATAAATTCCGACATTCGCAAATAAAAACTCCGGCTCCCAACTAATCAAGCGGGAAGCCGGAATTTAATTTTTTACGCAAGTTTAGATCTTACTTGCCAAGGAGGTCGGCTGGCTTGAATTTAACCACCTTGCGAGCCTCGATCTGGATTTTTTCCTTAGTACGTGGGTTGATGCCTTCGCGAGCCGGTTTTTCTACCACTGCGAAAGTACCGAAACCGATGAGCTGCACTTTGTCTTCATTCACAAGTGCTTGAGAGATTGATTCGAGCACTGCATTAAGGGCTTTCTTAGCGTCTTCTTTCGTGAGACCTGCCTTTGCAGCTACTTCATTGACGAGATCTGTCTTGTTCATAATTCTAAATTTTGGTTGAGTTTATAATTATCTAACTTAGTTCTTCGTTAAAAGTTTGATTTCAAGACGCAAATATAGTGTTAAAATTGTTAACATCAAACTTTTTAGAGTAAAAATTTAAAAAAAACTATAAAAATTAGTGTTTTTTCGTATTTTTCACTATAAATGAAGACTAAATTTGTTAATTTTGCATTCTAAAACAGAAACACCTACTTAATTCTACAGAAAATGTATAACGGATCTTCTTCCGGCGGATGGTTGCGATCCATCCCAACCGTGACCAAAAACCTCATAATAATAAACCTCATCGTATGGCTTGCCGAAGCCTTCGTACCCGGCTTCTCAAAGACTCTTGTAGACCGTCTCGGGCTGCACATGTTTGGCAGTTCCCTTTTCAATCCGGCACAGATATTCACATACATGTTCATGCACGACCCTCACAGTCCGATGCATATCCTCTTCAACATGTTTTCATTATGGATGTTCGGCAGAATACTGGAGCAAGTGTGGGGAGCCAAACGTTTCCTCGTATTCTACCTCGTCTGTGGTGTTGGCGCAGCCCTCGTGCAGGAAGGAGTGTGGGAACTGACATGGAAATCTGAATATGTCAATGGTATTGCCCGACTCAATGGGTTGACCACTGAGCATATGAGAGAAATCGTAGATGCGGCTGTCAGCAGCGGCGACCAAAAGTGGATAGAAGCAATTGCCGACTTCAAGTCGCAGATGGTGACAATAGGAGCTTCCGGGGCAGTGTATGGCATCCTTCTCGGTTTTGCATTCACGTTCCCTGACATGCCCCTCTATCTTTTCTTCATACCGGTACCAATAAAGGCAAAATACATGGTGATTGGCTACGGAGTAATTGAATTTTTCTTAGGCATCAGCGGCAGCATGAGCACCGTGGCTCATTTCGCCCATCTCGGAGGAATGCTCTTCGGTATTTTAATGCTTCTCTATTGGAAAAAGAAAGGGACATTGCACCGATAATTATGAATTATGCACTGATTAAAAGGTATTTCGGAGGAAGCCAAACGTTGGCATGGCTTACGCTTGGACTTCCGTTGGTGTGGATCGTCGTCACTCTGCTCTCGCTGTCAGGCCGCATGATGCACTTTAACATGCCGATAGCCGAGTGGTTGACGTTGCCTTCTTCCTTTGCGATTTTCCTGACCCGCCCTTGGACACTCATCACTTATATGGCTGTGCATTTCGACGTGCTGCATATGCTTTTCAATGTGCTTTGGCTATATTGGTTTGGAAGGATTCTTATCAATACACTCTTCGACCGCCATCTGCTGCTTGCTTTTGTAGGAGGAGGGCTGGCGGGAGGAATCCTCTTCTTGCTATCGGCTGCAGCCGGATTTGGCTCAGGATGGCTTTGCGGATGCAGCGCGGCTGTGATTGCTGTGATGTGTGTGGCTGCTATCCGGCTTCCCGATCATCAAATCAACTTATTTCTGATTGGTGAAGTAAAATTGAAATGGGTAGCAGTGATATGCTGCTTGCTTACTTTCTTTGGAGGCGGGGGCAATCAGGCAGCCCACATTGGAGGATTACTCTGGGGCGTAGCATTAGGCTTGATGCTTCGAGCCGGGAATGACCCTTCTTTATGGTTGTCTCGCCTCAAATGGCACCCATCATCAAATGCTGGCGGCAATTCCAAACGAAATGCCGACAAGATGGTAAAAGTTTTAAAAGATCGTCAAAATGACATGCAGCGTCTCGATCAATTGCTCGACAAAATAAGACTCTCAGGATATGAAAGCCTTTCGCGTAAAGAGCGAAAGGAACTTGACGATCTCTCTCGCCACCTTGATAAAGATAAAAGATAAAAATTAGTAATAAAAATCTGCACACCAACAATCAACACTCCATCAGATATGTTAATAGTCTCGCCATTGATAAGATTAGTTTTTAAGATACTTTCTATAGTGCTTTTCATAGTCACTATTGCAGCCGCATATGGGGGCAAATGTGATCCGGAGTATGTGACATTGCCATCTGTGCTTGTCCTCGCTCTCCCCTATCTTGCCATCGCCACGTTCGTGGCTGCCATACTCTGGTTGCAAGGCGGTCGCCTGATTATGGGCGCATTGGGCATCTTAACCCTGATAGGATGCTGGTCGACGCTCAAAGATGTAACCCCTATCGCATTTTCAAAATCTGCCGGCGATGAGACTCGGACCTTCAGGGTGATGACATATAATTGTCTTCATTTGGCAGACACCACTAAATCAGAGGCTCCGGGCAATCGCGCCATCAAATTCCTAATTGATAATAAAGCCGACATCGTTTGCTTGCAGGAACTTCAGAATCTTGAAGATTCCAATGAAATTCATCATTGGAGCCGGCAACTGATAGATTCCCTCTATGCTGCCTACCCCTATCGTGCTGGGACTACAGATACCGACCTAAAAGTGCTATCGAAATATCCTGTTGAGATGATTCCCGTCAAGACAGATGATCCGGAAAAGGAAAACTACTGGAAGAATCGCAGACGTTGGAGACTATTTGAAGTCAATATCAAAGGCTTCAAACTTCATCTCGTCAACTTTCACATGACTTCCTACGATCTCACAGACACAGAACGCGAGGTAGTGACAGAAATTCGCAGTGTGAACACCGCCAAGAAAAGTTATAAGGAGTTCCGCCAAGAGATTTTCCCAAAACTTGGAGAGGCATTCCGAGCCAGATCGTATAATGTGACTGAGATGGCAGAGACTACGGCTGATATTGATCCAATAATCGCTTGCGGCGACTTCAATGATGTGCCGGGAAGTTGGGCATACCGCATCATGCGCAATGCGGGTTTTCATGACGCATATTCCCAGACAAGCCTCGGCCCGACCAACACATTCAACCAATTTCTCTTCCTATTCCACATTGATCAGATTTTCTATCGGGGCAATCAACTGAAGGCCCTGAAGACAAAGCGGCACCGCATCAACTCTTCCGACCACTACCCTATAGAAGCTACATTCGAGATCATAAAATAGTGAATTCTCAGATATCAACGTAAGGACGCAAGACTCGTGCGTCCTTTTTTATTATAATTTATCCAACCTACATATTAATGATAACCAATAAGTTGTCGTGTTAATAAATGTTAAAATAAAAAATTTTTCACATTTCCATTAATCCATTTTCCACACTTGCGTGTTTTAATGGTACAATTTCACTGAAGCGGAATATTCTTCATTGAAGCTGTAACCGCAAAATAAATTTATCTTAATTTTTTAACTTAAAAACGCACAATTATGAAAAAGACATTACTCGCCGCCACACTCCTTCTCACAGGCGCGGCAACCATGACAGCCCAGGAAGCCATGCAGAAACCAGGCCTCTTCAGCAACATCTCTATCGGACTTCAGGGCGGAGCAACCACTCCTATGACAAGCGGAAAGAATTTCTTCAAAGATATGCGCGGAGTTGCCGGAATCGATATCCGCAAACAGATCACTCCGGCGTTCGGAGTAGGTGCTGAAGGTGATTTCGCAGTCAACACTTCCAATTGGAAAGGTATGGATCATTCCACTACAGCATTCGATGCAAGTTATGTTGGCCCGTATGCAGCCTTGAATCTCTTCCAACTTTTCCAGCCTTATGGCACAAAGAATGTATTCGACATTGAAGCAGTAGCAGGAGCCGGATGGGGTCACCTCTATCAGAATGGCAAAGGCACAGACCGCAACTTCTTCGCTACTAAAGCAGGACTTAATTTCAACTTCAATGTAAGCGACAATGTGACTCTTTCCATTCGTCCAAGCGTACTATATGATATGAGCGATGCTCATGTAGCGCAATCATCAGCTGCTTACAACGCAAAGAAAGCTACTATCAATGTGATGGCTGGCGTTTCTGTAAAACTCGGTGATGGATTCAAATACACAGTGCCAAACTACAACCTCGACGAAATTGCAATGCTTAATGAAAAGGTTACAAACCTTCGTGCTGATGTTGCAGCCGCTGCAGATGCTTTGAATGCAAGCAACAATGAGAACATGCTTCTCGCATCTGAAATCCAGAAACTCAAAAATCAGAAACCGGTCGTAGTTAAGGAAACTCAAGACTTCCTCAGCACCGTAAGATATGTCAACTTCGCTATCGGTCGCTACAATGTTCCTGCCGACCAACTTCCAAACGTAGCAGCAGTTGCTTCTTACCTCAAGAATCACCCGAAGGCTACAGTCAGCATCAAGGGTTATGCATCTCAGGATGGTCCTGTAGAAGTCAACGAACGTCTCGCCAACCAGCGTGCTGAATCAGTTAAGGACATGCTCGTAAGCAAGTATGGCATACCTGCAAGCAGAATTAAGGCAGAAGGCATGGGCATCGGCCACATGTTTGAAGAAGAAAGCTGGAACCGCGTTGCAATCTGCACTCTTGACAATGGTGCTCCGGTATCAACAGAAACTAGCGTTACTAAATAAAAATAACTTTAGGTGAATGCCGAAAGATCGGCAAGTTTAGATGCCTCGCAAGCCGCGAGGCATCTTTTTTACCAAAAAATTTGGTAGGATGCAAAAAAGTCATTAACTTTGCATGTGGAATCCAATCCGGATTTCCTGATGCAGGAATGGTGGAATGGTAGACACGGGGGACTTAAAATCCCCTGGCCTTTGCGGGCTGTGTGGGTTCGAGTCCCATTTCCTGTACGGTTTTGCCTTGCGATATATATCGCAAGGCATTTTTTTGATGACTGCATGGAAAACGGGCAGTCATTAACATCCTTTTGCATTTGACTGCCTAATCCGTGCATCATATCGAACTATTTTTGCACTATAAAACTTGAGTTGCCTTTTGCAACCCGCAAAATAGTCCGATTATGAACAGCACTTACTACACTTCCGGTTCTTCAGGAGCACCTATCTATACTTCACGCACCGTCCGCCGCGTGCCGGTAGGACGCAGCAACCGCCTCATGAGCTATGGCGACAGAATATCAGTGCGCGTGATGGTGGGCGACCAATGCGTAATGGAATATGAAACCCGCAAGGTAGCCGATATGACTGACCTTACGGGCGACTTACGCCTTCGCGCTAAAAGTATGCAAGGACTCGCTGTGGCACAAATACGGAATCACGACCGCGGATGGATCGACGAACGCCGAATAATGCTCTATCCTCAACGTAAGTATACACCACGCCAAAAGGTAAAGGCTGTGCAAGTCCCTATGTTCTTCCCCTGGGAACTTTAAGGATTATATAGGTCTTTATTATAGAAATCAAGTATTTCGTAGGTAGCCTTCAGCAACTGCTTGGCATCCCCATTCGGATTTATCTTTTGTGCCGCCAGATAGTCGTTGATTGCCTCACTGCGCTTGCCGAGTGCCCAATACAATCGTCCACGTTCTATCAATGCCATTTCGTCATCGGCATCAGCCGCTAAGCGTTCTGACAGAGCCTGCAATCTTGCAGTGACATCTACAGATATGTTTTCATTTTCCATATTCGTATATTTTTTCAATCAAGCGAACAACGACATGACCTTACTTCCTGATGCGTGAACACGGATGCCAAAGAATCAAACTTTTCAGGATTCTCACTGGTGAGATATTCCACACTTCCCCCTCTTGACAGACGGCAGTCCATCTCAGGATGCCTGCGAAGATAATCTTTTAATGATTCTGCCACAAGGCGTCCCTGCTCCAGTATCTTAACACGCTCGGGAGCATACTTCCTAATCTTTTCGATCAGTAAAGGATAATGCGTGCATCCAAGCACGAAGGTATCAACATCCGCATCCTTCGCCATTAATTCATCGATATATTTTTTCACAAAATAATCAGCGCCATCTCCATCAGCCTCTGAATTCTCTACTATAGGCACCCAAAGAGGACACGACTGCTCTGTGACAGTCATTTTAGGAAACAGTTTGACAGTCTCTATCTGATATGAATGGCTTGCAACAGTGCCCGGAGTTCCAAGGACGCCCACATGACCTGAAGCCGACACATCATTAAGAATCTCAACGGTAGGTCGAATCACACCCAATACCCTTCTTGAAGGATCTATCTCAGGAAGATCTCTCTGCTGGATAGTGCGCAATGCTTTTGCCGAAGCGGTATTACATGCCAATATGACAAGTGGACAACCACGCGAGAACAGTTCCTTTACGGCTTCGAGAGTATATTTATAGATTATCTCAAAACTCCTCGATCCGTAAGGCGCACGAGCATTGTCGCCCAAATAAAGATAGTCATACTCAGGAAGAGTGTTCCTAAGTTCACGAAGTATCGTAAGTCCGCCATAGCCGGAATCAAAGACTCCGATACGCCCTACTGAAATGGCGGAAGCATCAGCCCCCGCCATTGTCTTTTCATGCATATTTATCATAGTGTTGCATTCAACACATTGTCGATTTATTTCACGCCAAGCTTAGCCTTTACTGCATCAGTGACATCTTCAACCGGAGCAGCGCGATAGAGAGTAAGCTGAGGATTATACATCTGGATAAGTGAGAAATTTCCTTCCATGCCTACACTCTCCACAGCCTGATTGATCTTCTGCTGAATTGGACCCATAAGGTCAATCTGCATTTTCTGCAAATCCTGACCTGCAGACGCCTCAAACTGTTGAAGTTTCTGCTGATAGTCGGTAAGTTCACGAGCTTTGCGCTCTCTGATGGCAGGAAGTTCATTTTCAGGCATATTCTGATACTCTGTCATGAGACGATTCATCTCCTCTCCGAGTTTCTTATATTCTGCTTCATACTTGTCGCCAACTTCCTTAAGTTGGTTCTGCGCGGCAGCCGTCTCCGGCATTACGGCAAAAATTGCATCAAAGTCTACGAGTCCGATCTTGAGTGTCTGAGCGGACAGAAGCATCGGGCAGATAAGCGCGATTGCCAAAAGTACTTTCTTGATCATTTCTTTCTTGTTTGTATTATTTAATATTATATATTTCTTACTTAGAGTATCCTAACTTTGCAAGCACTTCGTTGCTCACATCAATCTTTGGGGAAGCAAACACAATGCTCTGAGAGGAAGCACGGTCGAATATCACCTGATATCCCTTTTCCTCGCTTACAGCCTTAACGGCATTATAGACATCTTCCTGAATTGGCTTCATAAGGCTCTGACGCTTTTTGAAAAGTTCTCCTTCAGGACCAAAATATTTGTAGCGAAGGTCAGTCACCTCCTTCTCTTTAGCCACAAGTTCCTCTTCGCGAGCCTTCTTCTGATCATCTGTCAGGAATATCATTTCCGACTGATAGTTCTTATACATTGTCTCAGCCTCCTTAGAGAGTTCAGTCACCTCACGCTCCCAGCGCTGAGACACTTGATTGAGCTGCTCGTTAGCCATCTCATAACTCGGCACGTTTCGAAGGATATAATCCATATCCACAAGAGCAAACTTCTGAGCGTATGCTCCCACGCAAGCAGCAATCACCAGCGCGAATGATATTATAAGTTTCTTCATGTTATTTCTATTTAAAAGTTTCATACTACAACAATAAAGACAATTTTCTATCCTTAAAGTTTAAACCCCTTTAGTTTCACTCTGGAGCATTAACCCTCGATTAGAATTCTTGTCCGAGCACGAAGTGCAAGTTGCCGCCGCCTCGTCTGCCCCATACCTTGTCGAAACCATAACCCCAGTCAATACCAAGGAAACCAAGCATCGAGAGATAGAGTCGAATTCCGACACCGGCAGAACGTTTCAAGTTGAACGGAGCAAAGTCTTTTATATCTGTCCATGCATTACCGGCTTCAGCAAATGCAAGGGCGAATATCGTAGTATTTGGCTGTAGCATGAATGGGAAACGAAGTTCGAATGTGAATTTCGAATATGCATACGCCTCATAGAAGTTAGGAGTAAACTGTCCGTTCTCATAGCCACGCATTGACACAGTTTCTGTGGCATATGTGTAACTTCCGGTCATACCGTCGCCACCAAAGTAGAATGTCTCAAACGGAGATTTCACATACTTGTTGTAGGAACCCAATATTGCGAAATCTGCTTTTGTCATCATCACAAGAGTCCACTGTCCATCAACATCTGTAAGGGGTGTGAATGTCTTAGCCTGGAATTTAAGTTTCCAATATTCTATCCACTTATAGAGTTCAGCCTGCGCTTTAGCGTCATATTTGGCAGCCTCTGCGGCAAGAGTCTTCCAATCATGTCCGTGACGGAATTTGGTCCATGGCGGAGTCATCTGCAATGAGAGCATGAAACTAGAGCCATTTTTAGGATAAATCGGCTGATCGGTAGTATTTCTGCTCAGCATAAGCCCAAGCACCAAAGAGTTTGCCGAACCGGTCTGCATAAACCGGAGATATTCCCAATTCTTAAGGTAATACCAACGGTAGGCAAGCGAAACCTGGAACTGGAAGTAATCGTCAGGCCATGTCAGACGCGTACCGTAAGCAGCAGTTACACCGGCAAGTTGGAGCACTTTGTTAGGGTCATAGGCATTCTGATAATAATACTGACCATAATTATAATCGTTATGATACGATCCTCCATAATATGGATACATGGCACCTGCACTCATCCAGCTCTGATTATAGAATCGGCTGTTGACTCCGGTAGAACGGCTGTAATCAACTGAGAACGAGAATGAATTTGGACGCTTTCCTCCGAGCCAAGGATCAAAGAAACTGATGTTGTAACTTTGGTAATACTTGGCATTGGTCTGTGCTGAAATCGAGAATGTCTGCCCGTCGCCACGAGGGATTATGCCACGATAACTTTGCGGGTTAAAGAGATTCTTGATAGAGAAGTTAGAGAATGACAAAGCCACCTGCCCGGTCACACCGGTCTGTCCCCAACCAAACGAAAGCTGCACTTTATCGTTTGCCTTTTGCTCAAGGTCAAACACAATGTCGACAGTGCCGTCAGCAGGATTTTCAACAGGGTTGATGCCCATCGTCTCCGGGTCGAAATGTCCGGACGCTGCAATCTCACGCGCAGAGTTCATCAAAGCGCGTTTAGAGAACAAGTCTCCCGGTTTAACACGCAGTTCGCGGCGGATTACTTTCTCATAAAGTTGGTCGTTACCGTTAATCACCACTTTATTAATCCTTGCAGGCTGTCCCTCATAAATACGCATAAGAAGCGATATGCTGTCACCCTCCACGTGCTGCTCTATTGGCACGAGTTGGAAAAACAGATAGCCATTGTCGAGATACAAGTTGCCTACAGCATCATCATCTTCCATTGTTCGCTTGCTCAGGCGCTTCTGATTATAGACATCACCCGGATACATGCCAAGAATCTGATTTAAGAACTCAGTAGGATAGACAGTATTACCAACCCAGTTGATATCCTTTATATAATATCTGTCTCCTTCATCAACTGTCAGATAAATATCTATTTCTTTATCGTCATATTTCACGATTGAGTCGCTGAGAATCTCTGCATCACGATAACCGAGTTCGTTATACTTCTCAATAATACGGTTCTTGTCATCCGCATAGTCCGATTCAATGAATTTCTTCTGCTTGAAAAGATTGAGAATGTCATGGTTCTCATTGGTCTTCTTCATGGCATTCTTAAACTTGCGATCACTAAGAACGTTGTTGCCATTGATATATATCTTATGAACCTTGACTTTATTCTGACGGTCGACATTTACCGTGAGGAAGTTATAATTATCTTGAGAGATGTCAGGCTGCTGAGTAGAAGTGACTATAACATCCTTAAATCCCTTATCTTCATAATATTTCTTCACAACCTGAACAATACGCGCTACGATATTTGGAGTAAGCTGCTGCCCTTTCTCCACACCAAGACGCTCAAGAAGATCCTTCTTTTCAGAGCCTTTTACTCCCGTAAATCGAATTTCTGCCATTCGAGGCTGCTGCTTTAGAGCAATCTCCAGCCATGCCTTGTCGCCGACTGTCTTAACAAGATTAATTTCCACTTTCGAATACAGACCCTGCTTATAGAATCGCTTTACAGCAGTTGATATTGCATCGCCCGGGATCTCCACTTTCTCACCTACGGAGAGACCTGAATATCCAATTATCACGTAGTCCTCCACATCCGGGACACCCGTAACTGAGATCCCGGCAATCTCATAAACCTTTGGAATAGGACTATAGATAATTTCGGGAGAATATACGGTGTCATTGGAAGGCGTTTGCGCCTGCACAGGCAATGTCGCCACAATAGCAGCGACCGCAAGCATAATCCGTATGATGGTTCTTTTAAAAGTCATATCTTTGTTGTCAAGTTGTCAGAAATTTCAATAATAATTATAAGATTTATAAGACTTATAAGATTTATAACTCTTATAATCATTGTGCTACTTGTTCGGAAGTTTTTCCAAATCGCCGTTCTCGTTGCTGATAGTCGATCAAGGCGAGCGCATATTCCTTCTTGCCGAAATCGGGCCAAAGCACCGGAGTGAAATAAAGCTCACTGTAAGCAATTTGCCAGAGAAGATAGTTGCTGATTCTCTCTTCACCTCCTGTGCGTATCAAAAGGTCGGGATCGGGCATTCCCGCTGTGGCAAGGTGATTGCTGAATACAGTTTCATCTATATCGTCAGGATTGAGTTTTCCTTCTGCCACCTCTTGAGCCAACCTCCTGGCAGCATCCGCAATCTCCCACCTTGAGGAATAACTTATGCAAATATTCAGTTGCAAGCCGGTGCAATGAGATGTCTTGTCGCGTGAGTCGTAAAGTTCAGCGCGAGGTCCCTCCGGCACTCTCTCTATATCTCCAAGCAGATTGATCTTCACATTGTTCTGAAGAAGTTCAGGGAGTTCTCTTGCTATAGCCCATCCAATGATGGTCATCAATGTGTCTACCTCTTCTTTAGGACGATTCCAATTTTCAGTGCTGAAGGCATATAGCGTTAGATATTCCATACCAAGGTCGGACGATAATGCCGTGACATTATGCACACTGGTAATTCCTTCGTAGTGGCCGTCACTTCTTACCTTATCACGGTTTTTAGCCCAACGACCATTACCATCCATTATCATTGCAACATGCCGAGGAATTCTCGTCATGTCAAGCCTGCCCAGTATATCTTCAAGTGTTTCCATTACGGAGATTGTTAGTCTTTATAATTACAAGTGGCACATCGCTTAGAAAACTCATAGCTCAATGTCACGGATAGTGTGGAATACCAATCGGTGTTCTTAGCAAACCCCGACTTTATCGCATGAGGATCGGAAAGTTCTGTCCCGTCAAGACGGTCGGAAAAGGTCTTTTTCATTAAAAATTCCAATCCCAAGTTCAGTCTTTCACTGATCTTATATTTCGCTCCGATTCCAAAAGGAATCGTGAAAGCAAATCCCGTATAGCCTGATGTCAACCACATTGTGGCTCCGAGTCCTCCTGTAATATAAGGACTCCAGCGTTTAAGTTTCCGGTATTTCTCCCCAATTCCATAATTGAAGAAATTGAACTCAAACATCTCCGAAAGTTCGAAGAATGTAGTGGAAAACTTAAAATGCCCTTCATCTGGAAGCACATCATCCATATCCTTGGTGTCGCCGGAGAGAGTTCCGGCATAAAATCCGGTTTTAAAAGCGATCCGCGGACTTTTGATGTATCTGAAGAGAAGCATTCCATCAAATCCCGGATGACTCCATAGATTAGCAGCATTAGCATCACCTAAATACCCCGTCATTCCGATACCACCACCGGCATCAAAACGATAGTCTTCCTGCGCTTGGACCCGAGGCACAATGCAAAGCATCACTATCATCAATATGACAGGCGTTAGGATTTTCATCTGCTGTTAGAACTGTGGAACGAATGTCAACCGGTTGAGAACGCCTCTCCAAATCTCATCATTTAGAGAACCGCTTTCCTCAATTCCTCCAAATAAATATATGTAGGGACAATCCCAATATACTTCATAATCCTCTACGGAATATTTGATACGTGCCATCCCTGGAAGATTTGCACGAGTCACTTCACTCCAATTTCCCTTTAATGACGCCTGTTTGGGCCATTCTACCTCTATCCCATCAAGATTCATCAATCCGGGGAAATAATCGGGGAAATCCATCTGATCGTCGGCAGCATACCAATTTACACCGTTGTCATACGACACGTAGATCTGGAAATTATAGTATCCTTCATCCACCATGCCTCCAATCAGCATCCAAACTGAAAAGTCTTTCTGCACAAGTGCTGAAGAAGTCTTGCGATAAACGAAATATGGCACTATTGTGGCACCCTCCAATTTCGGCGTCATCCCTTCTGAAAGTACTGCCCAATTGTCGCCATCGTAGCCCCAGGTCTTATCAATGACAGAGCCATCCTCACAGCGGCCTCCACACATGAAGCCGATTGGAAGTGTGGTCCAGCGATTGCTATACTTCACAAAATCTGAATATCCCTCGATTGGGAAATCTTTGCTTATTTCCTTTTCCGGATGCGCTGAATCAGCGGGCCACATAGTATGCAAGAGTTTGCCCCCTTCTCGGCGGATTCCAAGAATCTTATCATCGTAAGCCCCGATGATATTCACCCATGTATTGCCGGTATTTTCCCACGCCATGCCATCAGAAGAGGCATGCAGGACTCCTGCGGCATCAAGGATATACAATTTGTCGGAAGTAGAATTAAGGGTCCTCACATTTGGCGCGAAATCAAAAGAGGCTAGACGCTTATCCCATTCTCCGGCAAGCAAATCAGTAGCAACTGCCATTGTATAACTACCGTCGGTCTCTTCTATAAGACTATATGTAGTGTCGTTAAACTTTACAGTCTTCTGATTCTTTGGCGATCCAAGACGCGAAGGCATAGGAGTGACAGCAAGGCGATCCCATACGAGGGAGTCAGGCTCAACCTTATGCACATTTACCTTAATATTATAGGAACGTGTAGTCGTTTTGTCTTCTGCTGTAATTTTAAGAACGACCTTGCCCGAGAAATCAACTGTATCATTAGGATTCGATTTGTAGTCGATCTCTCCGGTTGTCTTTCCACCACTCTGTGTGAGTGTGACGGCAGAAGCCGATGATGTATAGTTTATCACAGGCACCAATTTAGTCACGTCGGTCCCAACCGGGAGTGAATCTGCATTAAATATTACTCCATGGTTTAGATCTATCGAAAAGAATATGGAATCAAGCTTTACTTTTGATCCGGCTTTCGATTTCAAACTAAATCCTGTGATTGCCACAGATGAGGCAGGCATATATATACTCTCTTCAGTATCTGTCTTCTTATTGCACGATGACATACCTACTATCAACAGCAAAGCGCATGCTGACAGCACCAAACGATTTAATAATGAGCTCTTTATATTCACAAGCATATCTTTTTAACGCAAATGCGTGTGGTTTCAATCTGCAAAATTAACATTATTTGCCAAATAAACCGCCATTAAACCCCAACTTTTTTACTCTTTCTCATCCATTTCCCCCTTTTTTAACAACTTTTAGTAATCTGATATGACAAAACCTCCTCTAAAGCCCCGATTTTCTTCGTTCTATTAGTCTTATTAGCCTTATTAGACTCATTAGTCCTATTAGTCGTACCCCTCTTGCAAATCTCCCAAATTATGACTATTTTTGCATAAAATTAAGCAACTATGCAGATAGACACTAAATATATGCAGCGAGCATTGCAACTCGCAAGACTTGGAGAAGGGCTTGTATCCCCGAATCCAATGGTGGGAGCGGTTATTGTGGCTGCAGATGGCAAAATAATAGGTGAAGGCTATCATCATCGTTATGGCGGACCTCACGCAGAAGTTAACGCAGTTAATTCTGTGAAGGATTCCGACAAACATTTGCTATCTGATTCCACCATATATGTCACTCTCGAACCATGCTCACATTACGGAAAAACTCCTCCTTGCGCAAAACTAATTATTGACATCGGGATTCCCCGAGTTGTAGTAGGAAGTGCCGATCCTTTCAAGGAGGTAAGTGGCAGAGGAATAAAGATGCTACGTGATGCCGGAGTAGAGGTTGTGGAGGATGTAATGAGGGAGGAGTGCGATGCCCTAAATGTCAGATTCCTTACGGCTCATCGGCTTGGACGCCCTTGGATTCAATTGAAATGGGCACAAAGCGCCGATGGCTTCATGGCAGGGTTAGACAAAGATGGAAATCCATTCCCCGTGAAATTTTCCACTCCTGTATCATCAGTCTGGATGCATCGCCGACGCTCTATGGTAGATGCCATAATGGTAGGGAAAAATACCCTTAAGATCGACAAACCGAGTCTCAATTGCCGCCACTGGCCCGGTAATGCACCACGCCGAGTGGAACCCCGCCATGATCTTGAAGCCCAGATGAGGGAACTTTACAAAGAAGGCGTGACATCTTTGATGGTGGAGGGAGGACCCACATTGCTGCAAAGTTTTATTGACCTTGGCCTTTATGACGACATCAAAATAGAGACAGCCGAAAAAAAATTGGGAGCCGGTCTCCCAGCCCCCACATTGTAGGATTTATTGGACTAATTAGTCTAATTGGTCTAATTAGACTAATTGACTAAAGCATTGAATCAATTTCCTTCCGGACGCAAGCCGCGCACTACTGCGCCTGCTTGCCACATCTCGCTTTCGCGGAGATCTTTAAGTTCTTTCTCAAGACCTTCGCGATAGTCAGGCTTGGAGTTGCTGTCAATAGAATTCTGAGCCTCAATGCCGTCTGCCACGCTCTTGTAGAGTTGCTGCATCACCGGCTTGATGGCATCATGGAAAGGAGTCATCCAGTCAAGAGCACCACGCTGGGCTGTCGTAGAACAGTTAGCATACATCCAGTCCATACCTTTCTTGGCTACAAGAGGCATGAGCGACTGAGTGAGTTCCTCTACAGTCTCGTTAAATGCCTCTGAAGGTGTATGACCATTTTCACGCAGCACTTCATACTGAGCAAGGAAAAGACCCTGAATTGCACCCATAAGGCTGCCACGTTCTCCGGTCAGATCACTGTATGCCTCGCGCTTGAATGTGGTCTCGAAGATATAGCCGGAACCTATACCGATTGCAAGGGCAAGTGTACGCTCAAGCGCTTTTCCGGTGTAGTCCTGCTCAATGGCATAGCTTGAATTCAAGCCGCGACCCTCAAGGAACATTGTGCGGAGTGAAGTGCCGCTTCCCTTTGGAGCCACAAGGATAACATCAACGTCGGCAGGAGGCACAACGCCTGTGCGTTCCGGCCATGCGATTGCAAAACCATGGGAGAAATATAGAGCCTTGCCTGCAGTGAGATGCTTCTTGATTGTGGGCCATACAGAAAGAACAGCAGCATCAGAAAGGAGACACATGATGATAGTGCCTTTCTCGCAAGCTTCCTCGATCGAGAAAAGTGTCTTACCCGGTACCCAACCATCGGCAACAGCCTTGTCATAAGTTTTGCCTTCACGTTGGCCAACGATAACGTTGAAACCATTGTCGCGGAGATTGAGGCTCTGGCCGGGACCCTGAACGCCATATCCAATCACTGCAATAGTTTCATCTTTCAATATCTCACGTGCTTTCTCAAGAGGAAACTCCTCTCTTGTGACAACAGTCTCCTCAACTGCGCCGAATTTCATTTTTGCCATAATATATTAATTTTGAATTTTGAATTTTTATTTATTGATTGGTCCAATTGGTCCACTTAGTCTTATTAGTCCAATTAGTCTTATTAGTCCAATTAGTCTAATTTGTCTAATTAGTCTAATATGCACTTACTCCGCTGCTCCAGAAACTCATCGACAAGTTCGCGAGATGACCGGGTAACAGCCACGCGCCCTGACCTTACAAATTGGCGGATTCCAAAAGGCTTAAGATGATCGTATAGTTCCTTGATTTCGTGAGTGTGGCCCGTTTTCTCGAATACAGTGTAATCCGGATGAATCTCGAGCACTCGTGCCCCATGCTTACGAACTATCTCCTCAATATTCATATTGACAACATTATCCGTAGGCACTTTATAAAGAGCCACCTCCTGAAAAAGAATCTCATCATCTGTATACAAGAATGCCTTTATCACGTCTATTCTCTTCTCAATCTGCTTTATCACATGCTCCATCATAGGGCGATTCGACCTACAAGTGATCGTGAACTTGTGCACTCCCTCTATTGAGCAAGCACTCACTGTCAGACTTTCTATATTTAGGCAGCGACGGCTGAATATCATGGAAATCTGATGCAGCAGACTAACTCTGTTTTCGGTAAATACCGCTATTGTAAACAATTGTTCTTCCATGGCTTCAGACAGGTTTATAATATTCAGATTCATTGAGCAATATCTCATCAACTCCATTTCCTCCCGGAGTCATGGGAAACACCATGTCGGTCTCATCAATGTTGACGTTAAGAAGATACGCACCTTCACACTTGCGCATTTCTTCAATAGCAGCATCAAGTTCAGCGGCACACGCCACATCCGCTCCTTTTATTCCGTAGGCAGCGGCAAGCATCTTAAAATCGGGGTTAACCATTGGAGTGCTGCTATAGCGGCTCTTGAAGAATAGGTGTTGCCACTGGCGTACATTCCCCAAGAAGTTATTGTTGAGCAATACAATCTTTACGCCCACACCATATTCCATTATCATGCCAAGTTCTTCTATAGTCATCTGCAAGCCACCGTCACCACAGAAGAGGACAACCTCCCTATTTGGTTCTCCAATTTTTGCACCTATGGCTGCCGGAAGTCCGAATCCCATAGTGCCAAGTCCTCCTGATGATATCAAACTGCGGCTTTTATTGAACTTGGAATATTTCACCGCAAACATCTGGTTCTGGCCAACATCCGTTACTATTACAGCATCATTGCCAAATGCCTCACAAACCTTTCTTACTACGCCTCCCATAAGCATCTTGCCGTTAGGTGCCTCACAAGCAAGTTCACGTGCCATCACTTGCTCTTCTTCCACCAGACGATGCACGTCGAAGGATGCTCGCCAATCTTTGCGGGATTTTCTCTCAATCAAAGGCAGGAGATATTCCAGTGTCTTCCGGGCATCTGAATGCAAATGAATATCGCACTTTATCATCTTGTCGAACTCACTCTCGTCGATGTCGATGTGTATTATCTTAGCATTCGGTGCATATTTCTTGATATCACCGGTCACGCGATCGTCGAAACGCATGCCTACTGCAAGTATTACATCGGCATGGTTGGTGTTGATATTTGGTCCGAGATTGCCGTGCATGCCAAGCATCCCTACATACTGAGGATGGTCTGATGGAATGGAAGAAAGTCCAAGCATAGTGGTGCCTACTGGAAGTTCTCCTTTCTCTACAAGATCAGCAAGCACTTTCTCCGCACCGGATATCATGATTCCATGCCCTGCCAGCACCAGTGGGCGCTTTGAATCGTTGATGAGTCTGGCTGCTTCCTCAATTGCTTCTTTTTCCGGTTCAGGATTTGAATTATAACTGCGGATGAAGGGAATGGTTTGCTTTTCATACACAGCCGTTCCTACTTGCGCATCGCGTGCAAGATCGATCACTACAGGACCCGGCCTACCGGAATTAGCAATATAGAATGCTCGGCTCAGAGCAGGAGCAATATCTTCGGGACGACGCACCTGAAGCGCCCATTTTGTGACAGGAAGCACACTGGAAATCACATCGCTTTCTTGAAAAGCATCCTTTCCGAGCATTGCACTGCCTACCTGACCGGAGATCGCCACAATAGGAGTGCTGTCCATCAAGGCATCTGCCAAACCGGTAAGAAGGTTCATAGCGCCGGGGCCTGAAGTGGTGATAACTACCCCGGTTCTCCCTGTGGCACGTGCATATCCTTCTGCAGCATGTATGGCACCCTGCTCATGGCGTGCAAGATAATGGAACACACCTTGCTCGTTTTCATATATTTTGTCGTAGACCGGCATAATCTGACCACCGGGATAGCCGAAAACGCAATCTACCCCATTATCAGCCAAAGCACGGATCAATATCTCCGAACCGGTTATCTTCTCTTCCATATTTAATGTTGTTTATGGTTTAGAAGTTTATAACTCACAACGGACTCCTCCCTTATCAGCCGAAGTGACATTGGCAGCATAAGCCTTGAGGGCGCGGCTCACATGGCGATCACGTCCGCGAGGGGTGAAGGCTTCTTTCCCGAAAGATTCCTCTTCTTTACGGCGGGTTGCCAATTCTTCATCACTTAGCCTTACATTGATGCTTCTTGCCGGAATATCTATATCAATGATGTCGCCATCGCGCACTAATCCGATATTGCCTCCGGCTGCTGCTTCAGGAGATACGTGACCTATGGATAGACCTGATGTGCCGCCCGAGAAACGTCCGTCTGTAATAAGCGCACATTCTTTTCCAAGATGCATGCTCTTTATATAACTTGTAGGATATAGCATCTCCTGCATCCCGGGGCCACCTTTCGGACCTTCGAATGTGATTACGACCACATCTCCGCTTTTAATCTTCCCGCCAAGAATACCGTCTACTGCCTCATCCTGACTATGGAATACCTTCGCCGGACCTGAGAAACGGAATATGCTTTCATCGACACCGGCTGTCTTAACTACACATCCATCTTTGGCGATATTCCCGCGGAGCACTGCAAGACCACCATCCTTCACATAGGCATGGTCACAGTCACGGATGCAACCGTTTTCGCGATCGGTGTCGAGTTCGCGATACATGAGAGGCTGACTTCCTGCCTCTGTAGTATGCACAAGTCCGGGAGCTGAACGCCACAGGATATCGGCTGCTTCCGTATAGGAATCCCCACCGATTGCATATTTGGAAATGGCTTCTGCAAGAGTCATTCCATCCACGCGCTTCACTGATGTGTCGATAAGACCCTTGTCGGCAAGTTGCTTCATAATTGATATGATACCCCCTGCCCTGTTAACGTCTTCCATATGATAATTGGAATTCGGTGCTACTTTACAAAGAACAGGAACTTTTCGTGAAAGGGCATCTATATCATCGAGAGTGAAGTCAACTCCACCTTCATTTGCTATAGCAAGAAGGTGAAGCACAGTGTTGGTGCTTCCACCCATTGCGATGTCGAGCGACATAGCATTTAGGAAAGCCTGACGAGTGGCAACGTTGCGCGGCAAAACAGAAGCATCGCCGTCGCGATAATATTTGAACGCATTTTCCACAATCATGCGGGCTGCCTCCTTGAAAAGTTTCATTCGGTTGACGTGTGTGGCAAGGACAGTGCCATTTCCCGGGAGCGCCAAGCCAATTGCTTCGTTGAGAGAGTTCATTGAGTTGGCGGTAAACATGCCGGAGCATGAGCCGCATGTAGGACAACCCTCTTTTTCCAGCACTTCCACATCGCTGTCAGCAACAGATGGGTCGGCTGAGTCAATCATAATGTCGATAAGGTCAAGTTTCCTATCTCCGGCACGCCCCGCCTCCATAGGTCCTCCTGACACAAATAGAGTAGGGATATTTAGACGCATTGCCGCCATCAGCATCCCCGGAGTGATCTTGTCGCAGTTGCTGATGCAAATCATGGCATCCGCTTTGTGCGCATTGACCATATATTCCACTGAATCGGCAATCAAATCGCGCGATGGAAGGGAATACAACATGCCATCGTGTCCCATAGCGATTCCATCATCGATGGCAATGGTATTAAACTCCGCAGCATAGCAACCGAGAGCCTCAATTTCTTTCTTGATTATCTGTCCTATTTCATGGAGATGTGTATGTCCGGGCACGAACTGAGTGAATGAATTTACAATCGCTATAATTGGTTTGCCAAATTGCTCCTCCTTCATGCCGTTGGCTCTCCAGAGGGCCCTGGCTCCTGCCATGCGCCTTCCTTCGGTAGTAGCCTGACTTCTCAACTTATTTACCATAAGATTTTCCTGTGTTTAAAAATGCAAAATTACATTTTTTTATCATAACTGCCAAATCTTAAGACAAAATAATTCCCAAATCCCTCATTTTTTATCCAAAAACAATCTGAAATCAAACTTATCTATTGGCAAGCAATCAAGCGAACATCTAACTGCAATGGAGAATGATGTCTGACATTATCGGAGTTATCGGAGCCAGGAGGAGGGGTTCTGCTTTTCGCGGCCTTTCCAAACTTCGAAGTGGACAGAGCCTCGGCGATGGTCGTCGGGGTCGGTGCCGGCTGTTCCCAATGACTGCCCTGCTCCTACTGATGTGCCAACCGACACATTTGTGGATGCAAGATTACCATAAACTGTATAATAATCTCCATGATTGACAATGACCACTGTGCCATAACCTGCCACTTTATATACTCCCGACACTTTTCCGCCACATACCGATTTCACTGTGGCTCCCATAGCCACCTCAGCATCAATTCCCGGATTGTCATACTCTATCTCGGGAAGTTCCGGCATTGAATGACGTCCAAACGGATTGGTTATCCTCCAACTTCCTTCTACCGGTCGCGGCAAACTGCCTCTAAGGCTTGCAAAATTGACGTTGGAATATGATTCGGTTGCCTTAGATTTCTCTACATTCTTCGGCGTTACAGTCGGAACTGATTCTATATTCTTTGAAGGCTGCTTCGCATTATCTTCTTCGCGCTTTTTACGGTCTTTCTTTGTTCTGGCAGATTTCTCACTATTTTTCTGCCTATCTTTCTCTGCCTTCTTGGTTTCTGTTTCTGTCTTTTTGGAAGAAACCTTTTCTTCCGATTTCTTCTCTGCCTCTTTCTTTTCTTTGGCTGCCTTTTCCGCAGCCGCTTTCTCTGCAGCCGCTTTTTCTGCTGCCTTTCTTTCAGCCTCTGCTTTTTCCTTGGCTAAGCGTTCTGCCTCAGCCTTCTCTCTCGCCTTGCGCTCTGCCTCTGCTTTAGCCTGCTCGCGGGCAATCAAGGCTGAGATGGTTTCCTTAAGCCGGTTGGCCTCATTCTGTTTAGCCACAAGATGAGCCTGCAAAGCGTCACCATTCTGGCGAAGTTTAGCCACAAGAGACTCCTGCTTACGATGATTTTCTTCCAACTGCGCCTGAGATTCTGTAAGTTGTCCCAATGCCGCCGTCTGTGCATCCTTCACCTCTGCAAGACGCTGACGCTCGCTGTCAAGTTGCTTTATCTTGTGGTCGATATCTGCGCTCTTCTTATCTTTCCATGCTGAAAATTGACGCATATATCGGATTCTGCGCATAGCCTGGTTGAAATTTTCTGAAGCGAAAATGAACGCCAATGTTGACTGGTTCTTCTTTGTCAGGCGCATTTTCTTTACTGCTTTCAGATATTCATCACGCATCATTTTAAGTTCCGACTCATTTTTAGAGATCTCTTCGCCAAGCGACGTTATTTCCTTATTTAGCGATGAAACCTTATTTTGCAATCCCTGCACCTTTACGCGTCCTGTAGATATCTCGGCAGAAAGACGATTAAGGTCTGACAATCCGGTCTTAATCTCTTGCTCATTAAGGCGCAACTTCTCTTTGGTCTGCTGAATTTCACGCTGAGCAGCTTCTTGCATTCTCTTTGCCTCCGCAGATGATTGAGGGGATGGGGCAGCCTGCTTTTTCCCTTGTGAAGATACCTTCTTTTTAGTTTGAGTTTTAGTTTGAGTCTTAGTTTGTGTCGACTTCTTCTGACCTGATGAAGAGTTCTTTTGATTCTTGGCATTCTTTTTCTGCGTTCCCGTAGAATTGCCCTTTTTCTTCTTGGTCGTAGCAGTCTTGGTCTGCGCCACTGCAGTACCTGCCATATCAAAATCAGGCATGCAGCAAACAAGCACCACAGCCACCATAGCAACCAGAGTTTTTACATAATATTTACTTGTCAGAAAACGCTTCATCTATCAGATTATGAATTACGGATTGCTTAAAATTTCATCAACTGCTTCAGGTCGACTTTCCGATATTTTCCTGCGAGCGATGTGAACTCAAGTGGAGTGGGATTATAGTCAGGATATGAAAGTTCCACTTCCCCTTGCATTTTTTTCTTAGGCAAATTCACCTCCAGCCCGAGAGTCCATCCTTCATTCCCATAAAGATAATTAGTCTCTAATACCACACCGGCTTTCTTAAGCATAAGCACAAACGAGCGTAACTGCCAATAGCCGGATTCCATTACAAATCCATAATCAGTTCCTGCCACCTGCAAATTCTGATACGGATAGATCAATACATTCTCATCAGGCATCATAATCCATTGCGAATTAAATGCCATCTCGCGTGTCAGCCTTCCATTTCCCGGGAATGCTACCTGTCCCAACATTATGTCTTGCAAGTCGCTGAGATATGCTTTAGTGTCAACTCCCAATCCACCTAATGGCTGAGTATTATATGTACGGCTATGCTTATTTATCAAAACTATAGAATCAGGGCACGCCTCAAGACGGGCTACCTCCCCGAAAATCGGGGCTCTCGCCGAAATGATTATTGACTCGCCTCGCTTCATATATACTTTCACACTGACGCGCATTGGAAGCACATCAAGTTGAAGCCTTCCTTGCATTGACAGGTCGATCCATTCTGAATCGTAATTTGCGATTATAGTGTCGGAAGCGACGGCAATCTCCTCAATCGTCATAAGCCTTGAGCCGTCGGCACGAGTCGGCTCCGGAGCCATCTCCTCTGCCGGATCTCCCGGAGGGCAAACAGCAACAGAGTCTGCCACTGTCTGGCAATAGACATCCGAGGCAAATACGAAAGCCAAAAATGCCGCTATAATAGTCTTCATCATCTTCATTCTTTAATCTTCTTATTTCTGACTTTCTCCCCAATTTCCTTATTATCCTTATCAAGTTCCAATGCCTTCTTCCAACTCTCCACAGCATTGGCTTTCTGACCATTGCGATACTGGATATCACCAAGATGATCCCAAAACTCAGCCACAGACTCGCTGTCGGCAGCAATCATGTCTATCGCTTTCTCCTGAATCTCAAGGGCTTCTCCATATTCACCTTTCAGATAGAGAATCCATGCCAAGGTGTCAAGATATGTAGGATTTTCGGGTTGTTCAGACACTGCTTTACGGCTTAATTCCTCAGCCTTGTCAAGATCTCCCCCTCCAAGCGCAAGATAATATGCATAATTGTTGAGTACAATAGCACTTTCGGGATTAAGAGCCAGAACCACGTCATACTCACGCATAGCGCGGTCGATATCTTCTGTCTTGAAACTTCCGTCTCCCACCATTTGGAAAATATCTGCCACTTTCATAAGAGATTCATACGACAATTTCCCCGCTTTCTGAAGTATGGTTTGAGCATCATCCGTAAGAAGCGCTCCGGGAAGTTCATTATCGAGCATCCCCTGGTAAGCAGACCTCGCTTTTTCATAATTACCGTCCATTGATGATGCCGTTCCATATATCAGGAGTAACCCCGGCGGAGTATCTGAGAGTTTTTCAAATGCTTTCTCACACACTTCTACCGCTTCCTTGTATTTGCTGTCGGAAAAATAGAAATGCGCAAGCCTTAACCAATAATCTTGATTTTCCGGTTCCAAATCGGTAGCATACGACATCAGTTCTTCTGCCCTCGTGAAATCGGCAACTGCAGCAGAATATTGCGCTCCGAGATCAAGCACCTGAGGTTCGTGAGGATACTGACGCAGCAGACCATCAAACAGACGTGCGCCCCGACGGGAATCTGCAGTGGTATCCGCTATGATATTCTGCATATATCGCCTCATCATATCAAGTTTCTCGTCGAGCATGATATTTTCACTCAATATTGCCTCACTGCTCTTTTTATCATACATTGCGGAGTCTCCCTGTTGAAGATAATAATTGGCAAGCGTCAGTTTCACTCTGCCATCATCAGGGTCAAGGGCTTCGGCTCGCTGATAGCAAACCAATGCTGAGTCCGGCATCTCCAAAGCCTCCATCGCATTTCCTCGTATCACCATATACTCTGTACTGAGAGGATGTTCTTTCACAAGTCGTTCACTCTCATTAAGCAACGCAGCAGTGTCCCCTTTCATAAACATGAGAGAAAATTTACGAAGGGAAATGTCGGGATCATTCCCCTCAATCCTCTCATAGCGTTCGATTGTCTTTATGGCTTTTTCCGCATCTTGCTTTGCAGCATAATACTGTGCAAGTTGCAATAGGATTCCACTTTTATCCGTAGCAAGAGTATCGCTTCTCTCCGCTACTCTAATCGCTTCGTCAAGGTTGCCTGTGCGTGCTGCCAAAAATGAATAATTCATAGCCTCCTCCGTTTCCTCCGGGAATTGATCTATGAAGGCTTTCATCAAGGATATTGATCTTCCCACTTCAGCAGGTGATGTAAGCGTGTCGTTGCGAAGAGTCATGCGCATAAGGGCATATGTGTAGTTCGCCTCAGCATAGTCCGGATCGGTCTGGGCAGCCTTTTTGATAAGTTCATAAGCCTCAGATGCCCGACCCTCTGCCATCGCCACACTTCCTTCTACATAGTAATATCGAGCTTTAGCCCTGTTCGATTCGGCAGACTTCGCAGATTTAGCAGCGACAGCACCGATAGAGCCTATCAACACCATAACTGCTACAGCAAACAATATCCTTATATATCCTTTCTTCATATAGAAGCAGTTTATCTTATTTATTTCAATTCCATAACTTCAAACTGCAAATTTACTATTTTTTTTTCAAACGTAGTGAGCAAATCTGCATTTTCATTAAAATTAACAGTCTTATTTATTGAAATTTCCCTAAATTTGCATTTATAATTAATTTTTTTCATATCGCGATGCAGTATTCAGAATCAAACGGTATCTTTTCTAATGTGCGACACATTGAACTTGATATCGATAATCAGACCCTTCTGGATGAGTGCAAGCGCGGTGATAGGGATGCCATGAGCATTCTCTACACCCGCTTCGCTCCTCGCATGCTTCATGTAATTTCGCGATATGTCACCGAACACGATAGCGCTCAAGATATTCTTCACGACGGTTTCATCGCTGCTTTTACTCGCCTTGATACTCTACGGGATGCCGATAGAATCGAGTTCTGGCTTGCAACTATAATGAAAAACCTATCATTAAAATATCTTCAGGCGCAGACTGTTACTTCAATCCTTCAGGAAATACCTGAAACGGCAGAAGAACAGGAACTTGAAGACATACTCGATTTCGCAACTCTTGAAACCCTCATCAGGAAACTACCGGAGGGGTATCAGAAAGTGTTCCGACTTGCTGTGCTTGAAGGCAAATCGCATAAAGAGATATCTGAAATACTCGGAATAGCACCCAACTCTTCATCCTCTCAACTTTTCCATGCCAAAATCCGACTACGGGAGTTGATAAAGGACTATAAGCTTCGTGCTGGGCTCCTATCGATCCTGCTTCTTATTGTTTCTTCCGGCATTCTTTTATTTCTCAAACACACCGACTTCTTACACTCCTCCGATATTATATCATCCGATGCTACTCCTAAGAAACAAATATTGCAACAAACTTTAGCGCCGGAATCAACCATTGAAGATTTTCCTGAAAACTCTTCAATACCTTCCGTATCACATTATTCAAAACATAAAGTCACAGGTCCAATCATGGATGATATCGCTGATATTGAAGATGAACACAATGCTCCTTCCAAACTTATATCAGATCCGGATATATCGAAAAGCATATCTCCGATTGAATCAGATTCTATAATAGAAACCACATCACACGATAAACAAGAAAAACATCAAGAACCTTCTATCGAAAAAGAATCCAACGATGACTTCGAAAGATTATTTGCCGATGTGACTCGCCCCCCACAACAGGATAAGAACTGGACTGCCGGAATTTCCTTCGATCCGGGATTAATCAGTTTCAACGGTGATTCCGATTTGGCAGATATGAGTTCCCCTTATCCTCCTTTTGATCCTGAAACCCCGCCGGGACCTGATGACGAAGATCTACTGAACCCTGCCAAAATACTACGCAACTATAATGATATTGAAGGATATCTCAGTTCGTCAACACGTCAGCATCATCTGCCAATCTCCTTCGCCCTTACGGCAGAGAAACGCTTCTCGTCATGGCTCGGGGTAGAGTCAGGAATAGGATATTCCTACCTTCACACTGATTTCGAACACTATTCAAGAAATGGCATCGATGTGTCCACATGCCAATGGCATTATCTGGAGATTCCTTTGAAGGTGAATTTGTATGCCTACAGTTCACATCGGGTAAAACTATACTTTGGCTTTGGAGGAAGATTGGCAATTCCCGTTTATTCCTATGCCCGGATGGCACCGAGTTCTAATATACAAAGCAGATCCTTTAGTTCAAAGGCTATATGGTCGGCAGGAGGAAGTATCGGCGTAGCATTCCAACTCAGTAAAAATCTCGACATTTTTATAGAGCCTTCCTTGCACTACAACTTCCCTCAAAACACCGCCATCCCCAATATCTGGACCGATGACGAGCCATTCTCCATCTCCATACCCCTCGGACTGCGCATATCCTGGTAACTCCCTCAGTTTTCATTTTTTCTCATCATCCATGCAGTATCTTCCATTCAATCGTATCTATACTATATAATAAAAAATGAGAATATGAAAATGAAATTATCCACCCGACTAGTATTATCCTCCCTCTTAATCATGATCTCGGCTCTTCCAGCCTTCTCACAATCCATTAAATACAACGGAGACATCGAAACCGGCGTAGTAGTTCACACAAAATTTGCCACCAACCAGATCAACGCTGCCACCACCCATGGCATCTATTTTACAAGACCGCAGTTATTTATAGGAGCCGGAGCCGCCATAGGATGGAACATCAATGCAGAATTCTACCGCAAAGTCTACCCCATTTACGGTGACATCAGGAAAGATTTCTCCATTAACAATCGTTTCACAGCCTTCATTGACGCCAAAGCAGGCTACTCATTCCAAGGAGACTCAACCGATATGCTCGGCGATTGCGGACTAACATACGGATTCTACTGCTATCCCTCCTTGGGATTTAGAATAGCCACAAGTAAGAAATGCAGCCTATATCTCAAGTGTGGATATGCCTATCAGAATGCCACCAAGTCATGGGAGTGGTATGGCGATGGCATCAAAGATGCAGGCAGCGAAAGATACAACGCCGGAGGTTTCTCCGCCTCCATCGGATTCTCCTTCCAATAAATCATTATCATAATCCAGTGAAAGCCTAATATGCAGACCACATCCCGGTCTGCATTATTCATTTTCTTGATCGGTGAAGATACCAATGAAGGCAGCCGACA